>JAYTZS010000195.1:0-4535 GCA_043741885.1 Bdellovibrio sp.
GAGGAGAAAATAAATGAGACATACTTTTTCCAGTACCAATAGGTGAGCGCCAAAAGAATTTTTTTCTTTGCTGGCTTCACTTGCAGAGCTTCGGGCATCAACTCCCCACGTGGAGCACAGTGTACTTTTGTCTTGGAAAAAATAGCAAAAGCCAGCCAAATCAAAGAGTAACTAGGAGAGAAAAAACTGTTGAGAATAAGATGATCGGGTTTTATTTTTTTCCATAACTGCCAGTGACGCTGCCAAATATTTATTTTCTCAGAAGTATAAAAAACCTCGTAACCATTTCGCTCGTTAAGTTGATCTAAGAGGACTCCAACCAGAGGCTTATGAGCTCTAAAATCACTCCCTCTAGTGACAACTGTGACTTCGTGGCAGCGAGAAAAGGCCTCAGCCAGGGCCTCAATAGTACGCAGCGGACCACCCGCTTTTTGTGCCGGCGGAAAAAAGTCAGAGGTGATTAGAATTTTTTGTTTCATCGGTTCCAAAGTAAATGAGGCCAACTAAGATACAATAAATAAAGGCAAAATGAAGCGATAGCTCTTCTGAGTGAACTGCATATCCGATCAGCCAGGCCAAGTACCCGGCTAGAATGTAATGGTTTTTCGGATCTCCTTCACGAAACCGGTTGAGCAAAAAGTAAACGATCGGGAATCCGAGAAAAAGAATCAATAGCACAAGTCCAACCAAGCCACTGGAGTAAAGCACATAGAGATAGAGACTGAGAAAGCTAGCTGTTGCTGATGAGCCGGTATAACGAGAAAATTCGATGTTGGCATTGCCCAGCCCGGAGCCAAAAAGAGAAAGGGGCCTCTGCTCAGCGTAAATATAAACATAGTCACGATTCGATGACTTCAGACCCTTCTCAAAAATAATCGGCTCGACTCGCTCCCAAAGAACTGTTCCCAACGAACCGCTTCTGCTCGATTCCTTTTTTTTACCACCAACAAAAAGGCCGAAGCAAGTCACCGCAACACAGACGGCTGAAACAATTTTCACGGGCTGCAACCAGAATTTAGCGCTCTTTTGAAGGTTCAATAGAAAAGCAATAGCTAAGCCGCCGAGAAATGCAGAAATTCCGCTCAAGCTCGCCGTGAGCAACAAGCAAACTGCTAACAGACAAGTTCTCCAGTTAAGAACCTTTTCGTACTTCCAAAGTGACAGAAAGAGTGGAACCAACAGCCACTCGGCCAAGTGACTTGGTTCTCGGAAAGGTCCCATGGCTCGGTGAAAGGCATAATTAAAGGCAACGGCTTGTTCTTCACCAGAAGTTCCAATCCGGTTGCGCGGAATTTCTGGCAAGCCATTGAGCTGGGCAAAATAAACGTAAAGTGCATAGAACGCGACCCACACTCCAAGAGAAATTAACAGATCAATCAGCCGAGTGGAATAATGTTTTTCCTGAAGCCAGAAAATCAGCATAACAGCAGCGGCAAAGGTGAAGAAAGTAACAAATCTCAAACTAATGTACGGAACATAGCTCAACGTTGCTTTGCCCGGTAGAACGCCGGGAATGCCTTTGAGTAATGTCACCGCCAGGTAATCAAGTAACAGCCAAAAAATAAAAATAGAGAAAAATCGCAGTCCCGGAGCCATACGGAATTTAAAATTGAAGGCAAAAATGGAGAAAACAACAAGCATCAGAGCATTGGCAAACCAAGGGATTGGAACAGGACCCACAGCATAGGCTTGAAGTGCATTTAAAACAAAGCAAAGCCCGACCGCTTTGAATAAAAAATTTCCCAGAGCCTGTTGATTCATCATACAATTGTAGCCAAGCTTTTCAAATTTGAACAGATGACGTAGGTCTAAGTGGGACAAATAAAACAAGCCAGCAAGGTTCTCATTGTGACAGCTCATTTTTACCCGGAAAACTTTCGTATCAATGATGTTGCGCTTGATCTTTCGAGCAAAGGCTACCAAGTCGAGGTTCTCACCGGCTTTCCTGACTATCCCCATCGCAAAAATTTTTTAGGCTTCCCGCGCTCTCGACTGAGCCAATGGAATGGCATCACCATTCACCGAGCTGCCTGCGTGTCTCGTGGAAATGGTGGGTCGATCCGGCGAGTGTTTAATTATCTGTCCTTCATTCTCGCTTGTGGCTTGGCGGGTTTGACTCGGGACCTGCAAAGACCTGACGTGATTCTCGTGTGGGCCAGCTCTCCGATCACTGTGGCTGTGCCAGCTATTTGGCTCAAGCGAATATTTAAGGTCCCTTTGGCTATTTGGGTCCAAGATTTGTGGCCGGAAACTTTGCTCGAAGTGGGCGTGCTTAAAAATCCGCAACTGTTAAAGGCACTCGGAGTTTTAGTCCGCTGGATTTATAAAAATTGCGATCTGATTTGGGGACAGTCAGATGGTTTCCGCCGCTCCATTTTGAAGTGGCTGGACTCCTCTCAAGAAGTTCAAGTGCTGTGCAATTGGGGAGATGAAAGCGATTCAACTGCAGATGCCGGCGCCGCGTTTGACCTGGCAGAAACTGCAAAATTTAAAATTCTATTTGCTGGGAATCTCGGACAAGTCCAATGCTTAGAAGAACAACTGCAAGCTGTTGAGCAGCTGCAAAAGGAAAATATTCTTTGGACCTGGATTGGCGGAGGCTCTGAAGAAACCTGGCTCCGCGAACAGATTCTGCGGCGGGGCCTTGGCTCGGTCGCACAAGTTCTTGACCGGGTTTCACCGAGAGAAATTCAAAAATATGGCCAGTGGGCCGATGTCCTTGTTGTTGCTTTGCAAACCGGACCGGCGCTCTCAGAAACAATCCCTTCCAAACTGCAAACATATCTTTATTGGGGCAAACCGATTATTGGTCTGATCGACGGCGAAGCAGCCAGAGTCATTTCTGAAGCTCAATGCGGCTTTAGCACTTCAGCGAAGGAGATTGAGGTTTTTGTCGGTGAATTGAAAAAAATGATCAGGACTAGCCCTCTCGAATTACAGACCTACGGAGAGAATGGTCGCCAGTATTACGAAGCTCATTTTTTTAAGAGGAAAATCCTTGATAGACTGGAGTCCAATCTCGTTTCTCTAATTTTAGAAAAACAGATTTTAGAGTAAACGGATCTTAGAATAAATGGATTTCATAATATCAATGGAGAATGAATGAAAGTCGCAGTTCTCGGTGCTACAGGCATGCTGGGCCATCAGGTCTATCTTAAACTTCGCGCCGAAGGCAACCAAACTTTTGCAGTGATTCGCAAATCTTCGGCAGCAGTCCAACCGCATGGTCTATTCTCACACTCCGATCTCATTCCAGAAATCGATTTCTTAAAAGATGATATTTTATTTCCAGTGCTCGCTGCTCTCAAGCCTGACGTTGTGATCAATTGCTCCGGAGTGACAACACGAAAATTGAACCGCTGGAATTCGGCCCAAGTGATTGAGCTGAATTCGGTCTTACCGCACAAGCTTTCCACTTGGTGCGAGCAGAATGGCTCTCGCTTGTTTCATATCAGCACAGATTGCGTGTTCGACGGAAAAGCAGCTCCCTACAGCGAGGACTCTGTGCTCACGGCTAAAGATCTCTATGGCATGTCCAAAGCACTTGGTGAAATCAAAGACAGCCAGAGCACTGTCACAATCAGATGCTCCATTTGGGGCCCAGAGCTGGTAACAAAAACGGAGCTGTTCGAGTGGGTGCGCTCACAAGCCGGCAAAACAATTCACGGCTACTCGCAAGTGATCTATTCAGGTGTAACAACCCTTTTCCTAGCTGAAACCTTGGCTCGATTGATTGTTGATTTTCCCAAGCTCAGCGGACTCTACCAAGTGGCTTCAACTCCGCTTTCAAAATTTGAGCTTTTGCAGCTGATCCAGGATAAATTTCAGCTGCAAATTCAAGTGGTCGAGAAGAGTGACGTCAAATCCAACAAAACTTTGCTTTCGGATCGTTTTCAGAAGGCAACCGGAATCACTGTGCCTACTTGGAAAGAGCAAATTCAAACTATTTTAAATAATGACATTTCAACGAAACAGAATTTGAGGCGAGCATGATTTTAAAAGGCAAAACGATTCTAGTCACGGGTGGAACAGGCTCCATGGGAAAAACATTCATTCGCCGAGCTCTCTCCGGCGAATTTGGACTGCCGAAAAAGCTCATCGTGTTTTCACGAGACGAAGCCAAACAGCATTTTATGAGAGTCGATTATCTTGAAAAAAAATCACCAACGGACGAAGTGATCTATAGAAACTTTGAAAATATTCTCGAATTTAGAATTGCTGACGTTCGAAGCTATCCGGATGTCGTAGCGGCACTTCACGGAGTCGACATCGTGATCAATGCTGCAGCTTTGAAACAAGTTCCCGCTTGTGAGTACTTTCCGCATCAAGCGGTCCTGACCAATTGCATCGGGGTGCAAAATATAGTGCAAGCCATTGTGGAGCATCAGTTCCCCGTGCAAACAGTGGTTGGAGTCAGCACGGACAAAGCCTGCAAGCCCGTCAATGTGATGGGAATGACCAAAGCGATTCAAGAAAAGATTTTTATTGCCGCTAATATTTCTGCTCCAAAAACGTCTTTCATCTGCGTTCGCTAT
>JAYTZS010000196.1:0-4527 GCA_043741885.1 Bdellovibrio sp.
ATTTTCTAGCTTGGTGATCGTTTTCATTTCTGATCCTCCGGTCAAATTCCGCTTTAGTACAAATAAATAACCAGAAAAAATATGGATTGCATTGGCCACGTCATGAGAGAGAACTTTCACCAGACGGTGGTACCGATCTTTATCCCTGGCCTCGATCTCAGCTTGTTTTTTTTCTTGGTCGAGCACCGCTATTTTGTAGGCCAGTCCCAATGAGAGAATTAACATCTCTCCCATGTTTCCAAATAACAAAGAGTTGGAAGTGAATGTTGTGTTGTGAAACACACCGTAAGTCATTCCAAACCAAGCCATGACACCGAAAAGAAGACTGACCCAGGAAAAAAGAAAAAAACGTGCTAGTTTATAACCGCGATAATAGGCAACGAGTCCACAAGCTATTAGGTAGAACAACACACTGACAATTGTCAGATCGACCAAGTGACCAAAAAATAATTGAAGATTTCCAAATCGCGAAAGACCGTAGATTAAAGTTAGACAACCACTCCCACCCAGAATCCAAAAGCCCAACCGAGCCTCTGGTAGAACGATGCGGATATTTAGAAAGCGATAGACGAAAATCAAACTTGCCAAAATTCCAACAGAGGAAAACACCATCAGGTAGTGTGAAACTGTGAACGGCAAATCCGTCACAACATAAGCATCGAAAAATCCTTGAGTGTTCAGGCTAGCTGCTGCCACTGACGATGCAAAAAATGCGTAGAAAAAATAATTGAGATCTTTTGCGTAAAGTCCAATAAAGAGATTGTAAACTATCAAACATAGAATACCGCCTAAATAAAAAAATAAGATTGCTTTTGAATCTGCTTCTTGAGTCACAAAATTGGCTTGAGAACTGAGAAAAACTTTGGAAGCCAAATTGTGATGCGAAACTCTTTTGAGATAAAAAATCTCACTTTCGCCCGCGTTCAAATGAATTGGAAAGACCGGAAGTCGAGCTGCATAGACCCGCTCTTTTAAAGGCACTGAGCTTCCAGATTTCTGGATAAAATCGAGAGATGAAGCTTTGTAAAGTATCAGATTTCCGGTCAGGGCAGAGGACAAGTAAAGCATTTGATCCAAAGGCACATTTGACGAATTCTCCAACCGAAAGCGCATCCAAATTGCTTTGGAAGTGTAGGGTAATTTTAAATCGACTTGAGAGTTTGGCTTGTAATCAAAACTTTTAAAATCTGTTTGCTCAGGATCCCTAACACTGACTTCAGTCTCCGATGTGATATCGAGAACATCATTCGGGCCTTTTGCAAATTCAATCGAGTGGCTGACAGCTCCAGATAAAAAAATTAAAAGAAATGTGCATAAATAAATATTCATGATAGCTTATCAATTGGTCATTTCTCTCGATGAATCAAGTTAAAACCGAGAACTTTTTAGAAAGTTCATTCGCCAAGTTGGATTATTTGCAAGGTGCTGCAGAGCTTTTCTTAACAAAGTTTTACCCGGCTCCAATCGAGTCCAAATTGAAATTCCAATTGGATGTGGCAAACAATAGCTAAAGCAAATTGCAAGCATGAGAAATTACACAACAGAAAATGAATAGTCAGGCTTTATAACATTTGTTAGGTTTGAATCAATGTCATCCTTTCCATTAGCACTGATCCTGCTTTTTTCAGCCATGTTGTCGATCCAATTTGGAGCTTCACTTGCAAAAAACCTCTTTCCGCTCATTGGGCCAGAAGGAACCACTGCACTTCGAGTTTTTTATGCTGCAGTCATTCTCTCGGCTCTTTTTCGGCCTTGGAGAGCTCGACTGAGCCAGTTAGAAGTGAAGCACGTCGTAGTCTACGGGGTGTCTCTGGGGCTGATGAATTTGATGTTTTACCTCTCAATTCAAAGGCTTCCTCTGGGAATGGCTGTCGCCTTGGAATTCACTGGCCCCCTGGCTGTTGCTATTGGAACTTCTCGGAAAAAAATTGATTTGCTGTGGACTTTGTTTGCCTTTTTTGGAGTTATTTTGGTCCTTCCATTGCACCAAGATTCACTGAAGTTGGATGTGATTGGAATTATGTATGCTCTCGGAGCTGGAGTTTTTTGGGCTCTTTATATTCTATTCGGAAAGAAAATCAGTCACAGTCTCATGGGCGGAATTGCAACTGCTCTTGGGATGTGTGTCGCCGCTGCGGTTGTCTTACCGTATGGGCTTATAAAGTCAGGCTGGCAAATTTTTGATTGGACCCTTCTTCCACTTGGCATCGCCATGGCCTGTTTTTCCAGTGCCATTCCCTATTTTCTGGAGATGAAAGCACTGAAAGCATTGCCAACCCAGACCTATGGAATCTTACTGAGCCTGTCACCAGCTGTGGCGGCTCTTTCAGGCTTTATTTATCTGCAGGAAAAATTAACCATGATCGAGTGGATTGCTTTAGGTTTGATTGTACTGGCCTCAGCAGGAAGCACTTTTACTTTTCATTTGAACAAAAAACAAGAGGCGGCCGTATTGGTCAGCTTAAATTCTCAAAATCTTTAGCTGCTTCGACCAAACCTGACAAGACAGAGTGAAAGAACTGACCCGTGCGAAGTTTTTCAGCTGCGAAGCGGTCTTCGAAAATCTGACGAATAAATGGGACATGGGCAGTTCCGCCTGTCAGGAAAACCAAATCAATTTGTGAATCGTCCAATTGGGACTGCGCTAGGCAACGGTCCAAGGCTGCGAAAATCGGCGCACGTACTTTTTCTGACCAATTTTCAAATTCTGTCTGCGAAAAAATCTCATCCGTTTCTAGGTCGGGATATTGAAAACTAAATTTTGCAGTCGAGCTTAACGACAATGAACGCTTTGTTTTCTCGATCTCTTCGAAAAACGGAAAAATTTGCTGATCTTCGATGAGCACAAATAATCTTTGCAGCAGCTCTTTGTCATTGTCCTTGAGTGCGCATTTTTGAACTTCGCGAATAAAATTGTAAGTTTCCTTTTCCCGCAAGTGGACAATATGAGCTGGCTTGTTCAAGCGCTCCATCACCGATTGCGGCATCGTCAGAACATTGCTCGACATTGGAAGCCGGTAAGTTGCATGGGCGCCAAATGTTCGATTCAATCTTTCACTCATAAAGACGCTGTCAAGAGCGTCGCCTGCTAAGGTGGAGCCATCGACTCCGAGCACATCTGCCAATTCAAAGGGACGCGGTGACATCTTCATCACAGTAAAGTCCGACGTCCCACCGCCAAAATCACCGATAAGGACGTTCTTCTCTGTTTTTAAGTGACGTCGATACTCAAGCGCTGCTGCCAGGGGCTCGGGAACAAATACCACATCGGTGAAGCCGGCAAACTCACAAGCTTTCTGCATTCGCCTCAAGGCGAAGCCTTCTGCCGCCGCATCCATCGAATATTTAGCGGGTCTTCCCATGACAACTTTAGAAATTGAAGTCTTCAGTATTTTCTCAGACCTTTTTTTGAGCTCAAGAAGAAAAATTCCAATCAAAGTTTCCAAATTCAAAACCCGGCGCTCGATCATCGATCCCAAATAATGGGGATTTGGCAAATGCGCCTTGAAAGATCGAAACAACCGACCTTCCATTTCATTTTCGATAAACTGAGAAATAGCTTCAGAGCCATAAAAACAAGCATCTGGATTCGGAAAATAAAGCAAAGTGCGCATCAAGGTAGGATCCTCGGCAGCTGTATCCAATGGAAGAGCTTCTACCCTTTGGCCCTCGTGAATGGCCCCTACCAGAGAATTGCTAGTGCCAAAATCGATGGCCAAAACTGTTTCAGACATGGGAAAACCGCCTTTTTCTATTTTGAAGGCCTTTCTGAACAGGCGCAAGGAGGATTTAGAAAAGCTGCGAGTTTTGCAAGTCCACTGTGGACTCATTCTAATTTCTTGCTAGGATCAGCTTACAAATATCTATTCGCTCACTAAAAGGGATTTAATGAAATCGAAGTTAGAATCAAAATCAAAACTAAAATCAAAACTAAAATCAAAACTAACAGTACCGCCCACGGCGCCTAAAAAACCAACTTCCTTGAGTCATCACAGAGATGTACGAATTGATAATTATTTCTGGCTGAAAGATATCAAAGATCCGGACACTCTCAAATATATCAAGGCAGAGAATAAATACACAGACAGTCAGATGAGACCGTTATCTCCGCTCAAAGAAAAACTCTTCAAGGAATTAAAGCGAACAGTGAACGAGAACGACATATCAGCTCCGGTAACAAAAGGGGCGTGGATTTATTACTCCACTGTCAAAAAAGGCCAGCAGTACCGAGTCTATTTCCGCAAGTTAAAAAAGGGCGGCCGAGCCCAGCTTCTACTGGACTGCAATCGACTGGCTCAGGGAAAGAAGTATTTTACCCTCGGCTGTTTTGAAATCAGTCCCGATCAAAATAGGTTGGCTTATGGCTGCGATTTTTCGGGCAATGAAACCTACACAATTTTTTTCAAAAATCTAAAAACTGGCGAGGCAGAAAAATTTAAAATCGAAAAAGCTTCAGGGGACTTGGTTTGGGCGAATGACAACGAAACTGTCTATCACACCGAGCTCGACGACAATCACCGGCCTTTT
>JAYTZS010000197.1:0-4512 GCA_043741885.1 Bdellovibrio sp.
CGGCATTGCTCACGACATTAAGACTCCAATGACAAGATTAAAAGCCTCCGCCGACCTAGCACTGTCTAAGAGAACAATGGGCCTCGAAGAAGCCAGAGATGCCCTTGGAGAGTGCTCCGAAAACTCTGCGGAAGTTCTCTCATTTCTGAATTCTCTACTGGATCTATCGGAGGCTGATGCGGGAGTGATGAAATTAAATCTGGAGTATTTTAAGCTGGTCGAACTATTTAATGAGATCCTTGATCTCTATGAAATCGTAGCCGAGGAAAGTGGTCACAAAATATCGTTGAGAGTTTCAAACGACCTTCGAATGAGAGCCGACCGCTCTAAAATAAAGCAAGCACTTGCAAACCTGCTCGATAACGCAATTAAGTACTCTCCGCCAAACACACATATCTCACTTTCTGCAATTGACACAAAAAAATCGGTTCTGATTTCGATTGCAGACGAGGGACCGGGAATTTCTGAATCTGACCTCTCGCAAATTTGGAATCGTCTTTTCCGGGGAGAATCTGGAAGAAGCAAGCCGGGCACTGGACTCGGACTTAGTCTTGTTAAAGCGATTGCTACTGCCCATGGAGGCAAAGCTATTGTTATGTCCACGCCGGGCTCAGGCACCCGCTTTCAGATTGAGATTCCTCGATTCTAGTCTCCTAGACACCTATTTCCAAATACCTTGGATTGTAATTGATTTCGCGTCATCTCGTCCCAAATTTCCGATACCATATTCGTCCTCAATCAATTTTAGCAGAGAGACGTGATTGATTTTTTGATTGTTCTGAAATCCGCGATTCACCTGATCACCGATCAATACTGTATAGACCTGGTTATTATTGTTTCCATCGCTTTCATCAAAAGTAAGAATAAATAATGTATCTTTTAAATTCTCTGGGTGACTCAAGACATTTCCAAATCGAGTTAGGAGCCACTTTTTAGCTCTTGATCAAACCGATCGGCAGATTCGATGTTATCACATCTCTTTGGATTGCTTGTGACATTGGCGAAACTAATAAACGGATTATGCCTACGAGCATAGTGTCCTGAACTCGTCCCTAAAAAGCACCGGCCAGGATAGCGCTCAGCATACACTCTCCATTGCAGCCCTGCCTTCTCGAGCAGATCGCCCACGTGGATACCTTTCAAGCTCACGGCCTTATCGCTATGAACTCCCATGTCAGAACCGGCGATCATGGCAATGTATTTCCCATGTGAGGGGTGGGTCTCGGCTGTGCAATTCGAGAATAGCACACCATTCTGAGCCATTTGCTTAAAGTCGGCTTGCTTCATAGTTGCTTCGTAATCCGCATTCTCAAAAACCATCATGACAACTTTTTTAAAATGGCTTGGTGAGGTTGAAGCAGCATGACTCATCGAAAAAGTACTGAGGCATGAGAGAAATAAGAGGATTGAATTTTATCTTCGTGATCTGTATCGCCGTAAACTATTCCATTGAAATAGACGTATCCATCTGGCCGAGTGTGTCTCGGGTCATCATGAAGCCAATGAATGAGACCTGAGTGTCCGAGCCATAAAAACTGCCCACCCACAGCAAAATGGTCACCGGTTTTGACTGGCACCCTCGCGCCCATATCCGAGTTGTAGACGATCTGCACGACACTGCCGTCAGAGACCTTAGCTTCCCATTTTTGATGTGGGAGCCCCGAGGTGTCGTCAGGAAGTACTTTCGTTACAACTAAGTCAGCACCTTCAACGAAAGATGTATTTCTTTTCAAGTGGATGGCATTGAGGATTTCAGTGTCCCCCAATATTTGTCCGGGATGGTCTGCGTTTTGGCTCTGGGAACCCGGAGAAGCGACTGCAAGTTGCAGTGAAAATAGAGTGCTTACAAGGACAACGAACATTCTTTTCATAAATTCTCCGTAGTCGAATCGTTAAGGCGATTGATAGAAACGCTCTGCCAATTCAGAGCTTATACGAATAAATCACTTCATCTTTCCCAAATGAATCCGAGGCTGTCACAAGAAATATGGAACATTACAAAATGGTAATGCGTGGGATATAGTTTTCTGAAAAAAAAGAGGTTTTAGGTCCGCTCGATCGAAGCCTGACACATAGATGGATTTTTCAACGGATTCTTAGAATGCTGGTGTTTTCAAATCCCATCCTCAGTCGCAGATTGAATCTGATCGAGGAAGTCGGGAGTGAATACTGATGTTGGCAAAACATCAAGAGCACCCTCCCTCTTCGCAAGTGGTCAGTCTGGTCAACTATGTGCAGACTCATCCTATTTAAGTCAACTAACAAAATATTCGATCAAAGAAAATTAAACTAGTGAGCTGCTGAAAGCGGAATGAAGATTGTAAGCCCTGAAGCTTTTTCGATTTCTTGCACCGTTGAGCGATACTGGACCCAGTCATTCATGTTTTCTTTTCCAGTTTCAAAGGGCACACAAGGCCCGCTTCCGTTAACAACCGGAGGCTTTCCATTGATATCAGTGTTTCGCAGGATCACCGGAATCATCGGTGTGTCTTTTGTGATGCTAGATATGGGAGCTTTAGGATCGAGGATGATCACCAATTTGAATTCCCTGGTAGGAACTTGAATGTCTTTGTTGGGCCCAATTCCGCCAAGGTTCTGGTCGTAAATCGGCCCTGCAATGATATAAACTTTTTTGTTTTGTTTGATAACCATGTCACGAGTGTAAGCTTCGAGATGCTCCCAAACCACTCGGTTCAAATAAGGAGTCTGAGCCACCATGTTGCTCATTTTAAAAGTTTCAAGATTGTTTTTGACCGAGTCCGTTCGATCATCGGAAGGCACGACATGGCCTCGGTCAAAACAGCTGGCATTAAATTCCGAGGGTGAGATGGCGTGGAGACTTCGATTCGTGCTTTGCAAGTAAGTCTCAAGCTCCGTATCTTTCGCAAATGAACTGGATCTTCCAGCTTTACCTATCTGATTGGCTTCTAGTTTCCACATAGCAAAATTCGGTGCCCGTTTTTCTTTGTTGTAGGAAATCAAATACTGATCTCTTGAAATCAAGATTTCAGGTTGGTCCGTACTTGGTAAGATTCCGGGTAAGTTGACGTTTTTAACTAATGGCACTGAGCCTAATACGGCTTCAACTTTGCCCGAAGCTGTGCTCGCAAAAATGCAGAGAAGTGAAGTTGAAGCTATGACAAGATGGCAGAGATTCATGAATACTCCCGAAAGAAAGACGAGATCAATCGGTGACTTTACCGGAAGGTTTGCTTGGTCTCTAGAGCAATTAACATTTGTGAAACAAAGTTACAGCCTGTCAAAAGCTTAGCCAGCTGGCCCCTTTTATGCCGTTCAGTTAAGGCCGTACCAGTTTGTGTTGTTGTAAGGAAAAGGGCTCTGCGGAGATTTGATCTCTCGTTTGTAAGATCTTGAGTGCCTGGTTCTGTTTTCCATTGTTACGTAGATAAGTTCGACAAAGATTTTCCGAACCCCGCGAACTCCTTTGCAAATTCGCATGAAGTTTTTTGCAACGTATCCAAATAATATTTTAAAATTGGGCTTCCTGTAGAGCTCTTTCATGCACTCTTGGGCTGAACCAAATTTGGATAATATTTTCAATTTCGTGAAGTTATAGAGCCAAAGTGTGAACTCTCACAAACCTTTAGACAAGAAAGACCTATTTTTCCTTCAATAAGTTGGGTATCAACGCGGATTCTCGAATTAATTGAGTCCAACAAAATGAAGAAGGGCCAGCGTTAGCGCGCTGACCCTTCGAAGGAACTTATGATTTTTCAAAGCAAAATCACGGTCAGTGAATTATCAAAAAATGGAAAAAACCACAAGTGGGATAAATACTATTGTTGTAAATGTAATCGATTCATGTGGGGTCATGGCTTTGTTGGACGGTATTTCTCGTCTTTTGCTGAGGCCATTTATTTGAAGCGGTACCGATGTCCTGGGTGCCGGGTGGTGGCCACAGCCAGGCCTGAAGGTCACTGGATTCGGAGATTGGCGGATCATGCGAAGATGTCTTGTCAAACGAATCTGCCCATTTTCTTGAACACTTGTTTTGAAAAAGAGCTTAAGTTTTTTGCTTAGAATAACTTGGGTACTTTTAGTTTGGGGTTCACCCCACCTGGTTGTGTCGTTCTTCTTTTTGATCATGCTTGTTAGGAGTCTTTGCACCTAACATGAGGTGTAAAATTGAATGAAGATGACAGGAAATTAAAGGTCGCAAGACGATACGACATTCCTCTTTCACCAAGAAATATTATTTCCCGCTCGACATTAGAGAAATGGATTGGAGACTACAAGAAAGCTGGCTACCGGATTGAGGGCTTGTACCCTCAATGCCGCAGCGACAAGGGCGCAAGCCGGGCATTGTCGAGCTCTCTGAAGCTTGCAATCAAGGAGCTGAAAAAAGAGCAGCCGGACTTGAAGGCCCCGGCCTTAATCATTTGCCTGCGGCACAAAAAATTGATTGGCGCTGATGAACACATTAATTCCTCGACTCTTTATCGGTACTTAAAATCAGAAGATCTGACTTCGCTGAACGAAGGTGCCGTCGAC
>JAYTZS010000198.1:0-12291 GCA_043741885.1 Bdellovibrio sp.
CCGGCTGAGATTTCAGGATTGAGGTCTTTGCTCACAGAAACAATCAAAGGATGGATTGCTAAGCCTTTGCCAAAGACTATGACGACTCCGGATTGAATCTTGTTTTTTAGCTTATCAGTGACTTGAGATAAAACATCTCGGTCATCGAGCTCTAGCTCTGCCACGGCCAAACGAGCCGAGCCGTTTTTCGTCAGAAAAGACTTTGCCTGTTTTGCCAAAGCCTCAATATCAATCGAGCCGCCTTGAATTTTTTTGATTTCTTTTTCAAGAGTTTTGATTTCATTTTTCTTTGTCTCAATGAAATTGCTTAAACTTGCGGCCTCGTTAGAAATCATTTTTTCCCAGCTGAGATCAAGCCCAGCTGCTTTTCGGGCCTCTAATGAATCTTTCAAAGCGGAGGTCGCATATTGTATGGCCATATCTCCTGCAAGTGCTTCGACTCTTCTCACTCCGGCGCTGACACCACTTTCAGAGATAATTTTAAACAGCCGGATCTGTGCGGTGTTCGTAACATGAGTGCCACCACAAAGTTCGGTTGAGAAATCACCCATTTTTAAAACCCGCACCTCATCACCATATTTTTCGCCAAAAAGTGCCATAGCCCCGCTTGCAATGGCATCTTTGTGTTTCATGACGTCAGATTGGACCGTCACTGCATGTGAGATTTGCTCATTGACCAAATCTTCGATCCTTTCCAATTCAGTTGAGCTCATTGCTTTTCCATGAGTGATATCGAAACGAATTTTCGTGGCGTCTACAGACTGCCCCGCTTGGCTGACATGATTTCCTAAGACCTGGCGAAGAGCTGCGTGTAGCAGATGAGTCGCTGAATGGTTGGCTGCAGTGTTTCTGCGCTGGCGTGAAAAAACATCTGCTGTCAGCCTGTCACCAACAGAGAGCTCACCCTTTTCGACTTGAACAAAATGCAAGAAAATTTCGTTTTGTTTGCTGCACTCAAACACTCGAGCTTCTGCTTTTGAATTCTTTAAAAGTCCTTGATCTCCGGCCTGGCCGCCGCCCTCTGCATAAAAAGGAGTTCGATCCAAGATGACCAATCCGGATTCGCCATTTTTTAAAAACTTCACTTTTTCTTTTCCGTTCGAGAGGCCAAGAATTTGAGCTTCGCCCAAAGTGGACTCGTAACCGGTAAACACTGTCGCATTTTTTAAACTTTGAAATTCTTGAGTCAATTGAATCAAATGAGCTTGATCACTTGAAATTGATTTTCCTTTCCAGCTAGCTTTCGCTTTGATCCGCGCTGCTTCCATGTGAGTTTCAAACTGGCTTTCATCGACTGTGAATCCTTGCTCCGCAGACATCAGCCCTGTCAAATCTGGCGGAAAACCGTAAGTGTCATACAATTTGAATACAACTTCGCCTGGAACTTGTTTTTGGTTTTTAGATTTTAGTTTGCTCAGCTCTTGATTTAGAATCTGGGTGCCGGTCACAAGCGTGCTCATAAAGCGTTCTTGCTCGTCTTTCAAAGTGAGCAAAATAATATCTTGGCGCTCTTTGAGTTCTGGAAAAAATTCTCCCATGGTTTTAATTAGCACTTCGGAAATTTCCGGAAGGAAGGGGGCATCTCCTGACAGCATTTGACTGAAGCGAATGGCACGGCGAAGAATCCGGCGAAGCACATAACCGCGGCCTTCATTGGATGGAAGTGCGCCGTCAGCGATCAAAAAGCTTGAGGAGCGAACATGATCCGCCACTACCCGAAGAGCGGCGATTTGGCTTTTCACTTCGTTTGAAAGCTTGTTTTGCAAGCCCTCTCGGTTCATCAGTTCAATATCCTGAAGCAGTGATGACTTGCCGCTGATCTCTGCCGCTTTGGAAATCAGCGGCCAGAAAAGATCCGTATCATAATTGTTCAATTTTTGTTGAAGTGCTGCCACCACTCGCTCAAGTCCAGCGCCGGTGTCAACAGAAGGCTTTGGCAAAGGTTCCATTTTGCCTGGTGCACTTTCATAAAACTGCATAAAAACTAGATTCCAAATTTCAACGAAGCGGTCTTCGCCAGCCGCGATCCCCTTGTAAGGATCCGTCTCTCTGCCAGCATGAGGGCCGTGATCGTAAAAGATTTCGCTGCAGGGGCCGCATGGGCCAGTGTCGCCCATGCGCCAGAAATTGTCTTTCTCTCCAAAGCGAAAGATTCGCTCTCGCGGCACTCCCTCTTGAAGATGCCAGACGTCAGCAGCCTCATCATCTGTTTCAAACACTGTGACATAAAGTCTGTCTTTAGCAATTCCGAGCTCTTTCGTTAAGAACTCCCAAGCAAAATGAATCGCCTCTTTTTTGAAATAGTCGCCGAAGGAAAAGTTACCCAGCATTTCAAAAAAAGTATGATGTCGAGCAGTGAAGCCGACATTTTCCAAATCATTGTGTTTGCCACCGGCTCGCACCACCTTTTGAGTCGACACAGCTCGTTTGTAATCGCGTTTTTCAATTCCAAGAAAAACATTCTTGAATTGATTCATCCCCGCATTGGCAAACATCAAGGTCGGATCATTTTCAGGGATCAAAGATGAGCTTGCGACAGCAAAGTGTCCATTTTTTTTGAAATATTCCAGGAACCGAGTTCGAATTTCTGCACTTGTCATGGTTTTTGTTATCATTTTAGTCTCACTCATAAATCACCTTTCGAATCACTTCGGGGTTAAAGCCTCGTGAAGTGAGGAAGCGCGCAACTTTCGTTTTTTCTTTAAGATCCATGGTTTTCAAATCTGAAAATTTATTTTTCACAGTTTCTAACGCTTTTTCAACCTCTTCTACTTCCGAAATAGGAATTGCCGGAAGGCCCAACTTTTCAAGGTAGGTATTTATATAAATTTGCCCTTTGCCCTTGCGCCGCAAAGAATCGGCCGCAAACTGAGACAAAGCCGCAAGGGCTTCAGGAGTGTTTGGAATCCAGCCCTGCTCTTTACCGAACTCAACGGCGCTGTCAATTTCTGGCAAAGCAAAGTGCAATTTCAATTTCTCTCTCAACTCAAGTTCAGAGTGTTGGCGATGGGAAAGATAGTCCATCATTTTGTTTTGGGCCGTAGGCAGAGTTTTGCGAAACCTAGAGGGTTCTTCCATTCCCAGTTATAAACACAGTCCACCGCCATCGTCATTCAAATGATAGCTTTTAGGTCGAAAGAAACTGTCGAATCCTGGACATTGAAGTTTTACTTTGAAAGACCTGGAGATGTTCACATTTGGTCTCAATCACTTCCGGTTTCAAAGAAAGCCAGGCTTCGGGAAGTCGACTGGAGTATCCAGGAATGCTAATATCACCATCGCCATAAACCATTTTCTCGTGGTATTTTGGTTTCCACTTTTTAAAATCAGATTCGTAAAATAGAAAGATATTCGGTTGAGCCGCCGTCCGCATCCAAATTCCCTTGTCGACCGTATCCTGCCCAGTTCCTCGTAAATACAAAAATGGAATCGTCGTTGGAACATGTTGTAAAGGAGCGTCCAGAAGCTCGAGAAACTTTCGCCCACGTCGACAGAAACGCTCGACATATTCTTTCCGAACCTCGTAGGTCTCTTCGCTCAGTCCTAATTTTTCTTGGAACAGGCCCCAACGATTGTTCCACCAAGTTTCCGGTTCCCACAAGTGCAGATCAACGACCTTTAAATTTTCATCCAGTAAAAGATCTCTCGGTGGTGGGGGCAAGAGAAAAGCAGTGCTCTCAAACGTAGAAAAAGCTAAAGGTGAGAGCAATTGATCGTTGAAGCCCCGCTGAAGGCCCTTAAATACATTTCGAAACAAGGCCATGGTCCCGCGAAAGGGAGCCGCTGAAAGAATGACTTTGCGAAACTTTTGAAGACCGAACCAGTTTTCATTAGCGTTCGCATAATCTTGGGTTCCATAGCGTAAGTAATAAGAGGCGATTACCGAACCAAAACTGTGTGATATCAAATCAATTTCACACTCGGGATCCAGCTCTCGTAAATGTCGAACTTTACGGTCCAAAAGGAGAACCGCATGCAAAGGGTCTTTGCGCCAGTCATAAGGAATTGTATGAATCTCAGTTTTCGAAATCGATCGCAGCATTTTCATTGTGGGACCGTAGACAGAGACAGCGAAAAAGGGACTGACCACTGGAATTTTTTCAATGATCTCGTGAGCCTCCAGTTGAAGCGCATTCGGAATTTTGAGACCGGGAATATCCAATGCCAAGGTTTGCTTTCCAAAAAGCAATTCTTTGCTATTTGCCCAGATCAGATTGCCTGTCGACCTGTCAATAAGATGCGAACCATAATAGCCTGGGATGAAAATGCGAAATCTCTGAGCCATAATTGATTCTGCCAGCATTGAGGCGCATCAAAGAACTCTTTTTTGACAGGCATTTGCTTTTAGGGGAGCCTTCTCCCAAGAGAATAGATGGACGGTTGAAATGATCAGTCGACGGAACAATTGGGCTAAAATAATCGCCACCTTTTTTGCAGTGGGCTTATCTAAAAAAGCTCCTGGGACTATGGGAACTTTAGCGGCAGTTCCGTTAGCAGTTCTCCTCTTATGGGCAGGTCCTTTGTGGATGATGGCTTTTATCCTCTTTCTGTTGCCAGTCGCAATTTATGCGGCAGATATCCATCAAAAAAATTTAGCTGTTGAAGACCCACAAGAAATCGTCATTGATGAAGTCTTTGGATTCTTGATTGCCATGACGTGGCTTCCCATGACCTGGCAATCTTTCACGTTCGGATTTTGCTTGTTTCGCTTGCTTGATATTTGGAAACCATTCCCTATCGGGTATCTCGACAAACATGTGGGCGGGGGTTTCGGGGTGATGGCAGACGACATTGCCGCCGGCTTGATTGCGAATGTGATTTTGCAAGTGATTTACACCAAAACGATGTGGCTTGGAGTGCAGGTTTTGTGATTGTGAATTCGCAAAATCTCCACTCATTGATTGAAAAATTACGCTCTCGGCAGCAGACTGTCGGGTTCGCAGAGAGCTGCACAGGTGGCTTGCTCTCTGCGACAGTGTCAGCGCTTCCTGGAGTCTCAGATGTGTTCTTGGGTTCGGTGGTCAGTTACTCTTATCAATCGAAAGTGGATTTGCTTGGAGTTACCTGGAACGTCCTGAAAGCAGAGGGTGCTGTCAGTGATCGAGTGGCACGGCAAATGGCTCAAGGAGTCCGATCCGCGCTCAAATGTGACTGGTCTGTTGCAATCACTGGAATTGCAGGTCCGAGTGGCGGAACAGAGGACAAGCCGGTAGGAACTGTGTGGTTTGCTGTGAGCGGATTGGTTTTTGAAGCTACCGAAAAGAAACTGTTCTCGGGCAGCCGCAGCGAGGTTCAGAAGCACTCAGTCGAGTTTGCACTCGAAATGCTGTTGAAAGCAATGGATTGAAATGTTTGAATTTGAACAATGAAAATGAGAATATAAACAGGCTAAAAAAGACCAAATACAGAGCTGACGCAATCAAATCCTCGACGCAAAGTCGAACGTTAGCGGGTGGAGCTGGAAAAGAATTGGTCGAACAACAACAACGATGCGTCTGCAAGAGTTTGCAGAGAAGAAAAGGAATAGATAGATATGGCAACAATGAATACAGATTCAAGATCACAAAAAGCCAGCGGTGAAAAAGCAAAAGCTTTAGATCTTGCGGTCTCTACAATTGAAAAACAATTCGGCAAAGGTTCCATCATGCGTTTGGGGCAAGGCGAAGCTTTGAACCAAGACGTGGAAACAATCAGCACAGGCGCTTTGAGCCTCGATATTGCGTTGGGAATCGGTGGATTGCCAAAGGGGCGAATCATCGAAGTTTTCGGACCAGAATCTTCTGGTAAGACAACCATTGCACTATCAGTGATTGCTCAGGCTCAAAAAAAGGGCGGAGTGGTTGCTTACGTCGATGCTGAACATGCTCTGGACGTTAATTATGCTCGAAAATTGGGAGTGAACACAGAAGACATGCTGATTTCACAACCAGACACTGGTGAGCAGGCTTTGGAAATCACCGAAACATTGGTCCGTTCCGGCGCCATTGACGTATTGGTCATCGACTCGGTTGCCGCTTTGGTTCCGCGAGCGGAGATCGAAGGCGAAATGGGTGACAGTCACATGGGTCTTCAGGCTCGTTTGATGTCTCAAGCTCTGCGAAAGTTGACTGGATCAATCAATCGTTCTCAGACTTTGGTGATTTTCATCAACCAAATTCGAATGAAAATTGGCGTGATGTTCGGAAACCCAGAGACAACGACAGGTGGAAACGCTTTGAAGTTTTACTCTTCAGTCCGTTTGGATGTTCGCCGAATTGGTGCCATCAAAAATGGCGAGGAAGTCACTGGAAACAGAACAGCTGTGAAAGTTGTAAAAAACAAAATGGCTCCTCCATTCACCAAAGTTGAATTTGATCTCATGTACGGTGAAGGTATTTCAGCTGAAGGTGATATTTTGGACCTTGGAGTGACAGCAAATATGATCGACAAATCTGGCGCTTGGTTCTCTATAAATGGAGAGCGAATGGGTCAGGGGCGAGATCAAGCAAAGGAATTCTTAAAAGCAAATCCAAAAATGATGACAGAACTTCGCGCGAAGATTTTGTCTTCTCATGGAATTGGCAAGCTTTTAATGGACACTCCTGTGGCTGGAGCTGAAGGTTCTGAAGCTGAAGTGTTGGCCCTTGAGTCTGCAAAAGCAGGACCTTTGGGAGCGAGCAAAGCAGCTGGAAAAGAAAAAGAGCTAGTCAGAGATTCAGGTAAGGATTTGAAAGAGTCCAAGGATTCTAAAGAAGCTGACGCGAAGAAAAAAGCTAAACACTAGTTTTTGATCTGAATGTTTTGAATCGATTGTGAAGGGCGAGCCGAAGAGGTCTCGCCCTTTTTTTATTGTGCCTGAGAGAGCGTTGTTTCGATTGATATTCTTAAAGAGCAAACTGATACTCAACCGCTGGTAGTTGCCACAAGTTGACGTCCGTTTGCTAAGATCGCAGATTCCATTTGTATTGTTGCTGCAACATCCTTGGCGATGCCCAAATAAGAGCTGACTTTGTCAGATTGCGAGTCAACCAGCGCCCGCAAGTGCACTTGGGGTGCGAAATCGGCAAATGATAAAACTGGACAAAAGACGATTTTCCGCAAACTTGTCTCATGGTGAAACAAAATCAGCCGATAAGAGCAAAGTAGAGATCAGGATGATTTCTGCAAAGCACACATGGAGGTGCGTTTTGGAAAAATTAAGTAGCATTTTGGCCACTAGCCCCCGAGTTTCCTCAGTTGATATGGAGGACGCTCCACCAGCTAGACCAGGCGCTCCTGCGATGGGACGAAAGGAAGGCCGCAACTCCGTTAGTGACCGAGTCACTCTTAGCGACAAAGCCAAAGATCTTGCAGCCCAAGACACAATGATCGGTCGAAGGCCAAAGGAAGAAGCTCGAGCTAAAATTGTTTCAGATATGACTGCTAGTTTTTTCAATACTCGCCTACAGAAAAAAGAGAAGCCCGCATCTGAAGTTGTTGTGGACACTGCTCGAGAAGCTGTTGCGATGATTCCTCGAGAAGAATCGGCGCAAGTTGAACCAGCCGAACGACAAATGTCACCTCGACTGTCCATCGAAGCTTAAATTTATTATCTAACGAAATGAGCTCTCTTGGAAGACACAGTCCAAGAGAATTCCATTGTCCTCAACTGCGCTGATTTCATGAATGGCTTTCAGTTTTCGTTTTCCTTGTGCATTCTTTCCCACCAGCACGATTCCATTGATACTCAATCCTAAAAGTCTTCGAATGGTTTGCAGGCTCCAGTGAGGCGCACCCAACTGCACGAGCATTTCCAGTCGAAGCAAAGCTTGAGTTGCCGAAGAGGCATGCAAAGTCCCTAAGCTTCCCTGATGGCCAGTCGACAGTGCCATTAGCAAATCCTTTGCTTCAGCTCCGCGCACCTCTCCCACTACCAGTCGATCCGGCCGCATTCGAAGAGATTGCCTTAAAAGTTCAGTCAAATCGACAATCGGCAACAGTCCGTGACAATCCTGCCGAGTCAGAAGGCGAGTGCTTGCCGAGTTCGGGATGACAACTTCGGCGGTATCTTCAAGCGCCACCACACGTTCATTCTTTGGCAGCTCCTGCAGACAAGAATTAAGCACCGATGTTTTCCCAGAGCCAGTTTCTCCGACCACCAAAAAGCTCTTTTTTTCAACAATCCACTTTCTCAGGGCGACCAATCCGGCCTCATTGCTCCAACCTGCTTCTTGCAGTCGCTGCAATGTCCACGGATTTTGGCTTTGTCTTCGCAAAGTTAAAATTGGTTGAGATTTTGAAAGCTCCGCAGAGACCATGTGCAATCGAAAATTGCGAAACTTTCCATCGCAAAAAGGTCGCTCGATGCTGAGTTGAACTTTGGCTTCTTGGCAAATGCGGTCCAGACAATTCTGATAGGTGAGCTCGGAGGCAAAACGGTCGTTTAATTCTTCAAGCTTGCCATTTCGCTCGAACCAAATTTGGTCTAGTGAGTTGACAATAATTTCGCTGATCTCTTCATGTTCGAGCAATGCTGTCAGGGGTCCGAAGCCTTCAAACTCACTTTGCAAACGGGATTGAAGTGACAGGTCGAGATCCTGACCCTCATCAACAATCAATTGAGATATTCGAACCGAGCTCTGCTGCTTTGACTGCAGATTCTGAAATCCAATAGTCTCCAAGGGTAAATTCTGGATTTCAGATTGGATTCTCAAGGCTTTTTGTAAAAAGCTCATTGCTTCGCCTCCAATGTTCCAGGCGAAATCACTTCTGGGCGTACAAAAACAACGAGCTCGGTTCTGTTTTCACGAAAATCTTTGCTGGAAAAAAGCGCACCTAAAATTGGAATGCGCGAGAGGCCAGGGAAACCCTGACTAGCCTCACCCTGCTCACTTTTGATTAAGCCGGAAAGAGCAATCGTTCGTGACTCAGTCAAATCAAAGTAACTTTGTATTTTATTGCTAAACAATCCAGGAGTTCCATCCACTGTGCGGGAGAGATCAAGACTGCTAACTTCTGTTTCAATTGAGATGCTCATTTTCCCTGAGAAGTCGGCCTTTGGTTTAACGTTCAAGATGATTCCATATTTTTTCCAGACGACATCTTGAATTTTATAATTCAAAATTTTAATTGGAAACTCACCGCCGGCAAAAAAACTTGCCTCTTTGCCACTTCGGCACAAAATATTTGGGCTTGCTAAGACTTTTGCTAATCCGGCAGTCTCAAGTGCATGCAAGGTCGTCTCTTTGGAGCCGCTACCGGAAGGATAAATCGGCAGCAACTGAGCTGAGTAGCTTGGCGCCCACTCAATTCCATATTTGAGGGCTGCATCTTTTCTCACTTCGGCCACGGTGATTTGAACTTTAATCAACGGCTCTAAATCTAAATTTGATGAGGTGACAAGGACTTGGACTCCCATTGATTTTAAGAGCTTTGTGACCCGAGCGGCAGTTTCTCCTTTTTCCGAAACTTGAGCTTGGATTTCCCGATCAAACATCAAGTTCTGGGGAGCCAGTCCGTTAGCTTGAAAGATCGAGGTGATTTTCTTGCTAATTAGTTTTTGCAGGGCCGGTTGCATTTGCACGCTAAACACATAGTCACAGCTTCTGTCTTGGCAGGCGCGGTACAAAGTTTCCCAGTCACTCCATCTGACCAACGTTCCAGTGACTCGGACCTTGCCATCAGAAACCTTCAATTCTAAATTGAGAGTTTTATGGATCACCGCTTCGAGCAGGCGTTGGGCCACCTCTTGCGCAGGGGAAAGCACAGTGACATCATAAGTTTCTTTATCTAAGCGCAAAACCGATGTTCCCGGCTTTAGTCCCTTGACCTTATAGCCTTGAGCAATCTCCTGCAGTTGGATGATCTTTGCCTTTTCGACCCAAGCTTTGGCGTGGCTTCTGATGGGCTTGGTTTCACCGGCCTTGAGAACAAGGTCATTGGCCAAAACGCTCTGGCCCATCAACAGTGTGGGCAAAAATGTGATCAAACTAAAAATCCAAATCACGCCATACCTCCGAGCAAACTTCAGTTGCAAACTACAGGTTCAGCCTCAAGCGCTTCTCAAAATGAATGGCAATCGAAAAATTAAGAAATCCGGGAAGAGCCGGATACTACAGGCAGGAAACCTCAAAATAAGCCCGGACCCCAGAGGCTGTATTTTCAAGATTCAACTGGCTCGAGTGAGATTTCAAAATGGCATGACAGATGGTCAAGCCTAAGCCCATGCCCACCGAGTGATTCATTACGTCTTCATCAATGAAAAAAGGTTTGAGGATTTTGCCAATCACTTCTTCGGAAATAGACGAGCCTTCATTGGTCACTGAAAATCGAATCCGATGAGGGGCTGTGATTTCAGCTTTCAAAAGAACCGCTGTTGAAGGAGATCCAAACTTCACAGCATTGTGCAAAAGTCGGAGGAAAACTTGGCGCAATAGAACTTGATCGCCAACAATACGAGCGGGGATCAATTCCACTTGCAACACTTGTGATTTTTGCTTCAAGCTCTGCTCCAGAGCGGCGGGAAGTTTTAGATCCAAACTTTGCAAATCAAATGGCAAGGACCGCACTTTCAATGTTTTGGTTTCTGAGCCAACAACAATGAGAACATCTTCAATTAGGTTTCGCAGTCGATCTGTGCTTTTTCGAATTCGGTCTAAACACAGCTCTTGTTCCTCGGTCAGACGAGTTTCCTTCAGCAAATCAGAAAAACTCATGATCGCAGTCAAAGGAGTTTTCAATTCGTGGTTGATCAGAACCATAAACTGATTTTTTGCTTGATCCAAAGTTCTCAGTTCTGAATAGGCTTTTTCAAGTGCCATATTTTTTTCTTTAAGCTCGGCCGACATTGTGTAACGCTCAACTGCAGTTTCAACTGTTGCTTGCAAATCCACTGGATCCCATGGCTTGGTCAGATATCGATAGATCTGGCCACTGTTCACAGCTGAAATAACCGACTCAATATCTGTGTATCCAGTCAAAAGAATGCGAACCGTGTCTGGAAACTTTTCTAAAGTCTGGGCTAGAAATTCGACTCCCGTCATCTCCGGCATTCTTTGATCGGTGATGATTAAAGCCAACGGTCCCCGATGTTGGTCGAGAATTTTTATTGCTTCCTGGCCCGAAGTCGCCTTCAAGACATTGAATTTCTGCCGAAAGATTCGCTCTAGGGCCTGAACGTTGTCAATTTCATCATCTACACAAAGAATGGTCTGTTTCTGCATCACCAATAGTGTAAGATTTAAATGTGTATCTACGCAAGAGTTCTCAGGTTTAGGTGAAGCCTTGGCCTTTTGTTGTGGATCAGCTGTGGATCAGGATGATCAAAGAGTGTTTTAGGAGTAAACAGATGAAGACAGTGTTCTTACGGATTTCAATTCGCGTTTCACTTTTCGCAACCGTCTTTTTTGCGATGCTCTTGAGTTTCAGCTCAGTAGCAAAAGCCCAAATGTACGGAACAGGCTATATGCCTGGCATCCAAGCATGCCCTTACAAACAAGAAATTGGCGACGAAGCTGAATCTGTCAAAGAAGACATTCGAGATCGAAAAGAAACTCTGAAAGAGCTTGTCGAAGAACAAAAAGAAGCTAAATCCAAAAAACGTGAATTGGAAAGAAAGCTGAAGACAGCGAAAGACACTATCGAACGCCGAGGACTTCAAGGTGAATTCCTAGAAAAGATTATCGATCACATTGAAAACATGCGCTCTTGCTCAGAATACGAAATCTCAGAAAGAACAGCTGCCGGATACAATTCTGACTCGGCTGACAATGAGACTAGAATGCCTGCCAATGCCAATGACAAAGACAGTTCTGATCAGGCTCAGTCTCCAGCTGCAGCACAAGCTCAAGCCCAGTCACCTGGTAAAACTCGAGTGAGTGTTCAGCCCTTTACGGCAAAAGAGTGGAACGAATATGTTTGTGAGTATGACTCAAAAGGAGTCGCTAGAACATCCTCTTGCGGAGTGTCCCGCGCGCAGGTTTCCAAAGGCGCCTTCAATGCTGAGATCTGCCGGACCAATCTGAAAACTTATCAAGAGTCCAAAATCAAATTGCGCCAAAGTGAAAACGAAGTGGCGTCTTTAGAAGGTCGGATCGCTGCTATAAAAGAAGAAATCTCTGCTCTGAATGGAACTTACAAACAAGCAGTTAGAGAACACTTGAAAGAACAAAGGCAACAAGCAACTGAAGGCGGATGCATCGAGTGTGCAATAACTGGAAATGGTTACACTTACCAAAAACCTAAGTCTGACTGGGGATCTGTCATTCAGAACGTAATCCTCGGAGGAGCTTCCATCTTGGCCGGATCATCAGCTCAAAGAGACATTGCAGAAAA
>JAYTZS010000199.1:0-4485 GCA_043741885.1 Bdellovibrio sp.
CAATCCGACCAAAGGGGATCGTGATTGGCGTTGGTCGTTCATTGCGGGAATGTTGGGTGGTGGCCTTCTGCTTCAGTTGATTTATCCCAAAGCTTTTGACGGGAACCTTCCAACAGCCAATTGGACGTTGGTTGTGAGTGGACTGTTGGTTGGCTTTGGAACCGTCCTTGGGAATGGCTGCACCAGCGGACATGGAGTGTGTGGGATCAGTCGACTTTCGCCTCGATCTTTGCTGGCGACAATCACCTTTATGGGTGCCGGGATTTTATCTGTTTATGTCTTCCGTCAACTAGGAGTGTTTCCATGAAAAACAATTTAGCCGCACTCACAGTGGGATTTCTGTTTGCCTTAGGCCTGGGAATTTCGGGGATGAGTCGACCTGATAAGGTCTTTGGTTTTCTAGATCTGTTTGGAAAATGGGATGCCTCGCTGATCTTCGTGATGATCGGTGCGATTTCAGTTCATTTTATAGCTCAGAAATTGATTTTAACACGAAAAGCTCCTCTTTTCTCAAAACAGTTTTTCATCCCAACAAGCACAGAAATAACCAAGCCACTTTTGGCCGGAGCGTTTATTTTTGGAATCGGCTGGGGCCTATCAGGCTACTGTCCGGGGCCGGCATTGACTTCGGTTATGAGTTTTCAATTGCGACCCATCATTTTTGTTTTCAGTCTGTTGGCCGGGATGATTTTCTTTCGTTTTTATCAAAAGCAAATCAATCGAAAGAGGTTATAAGTGGAATTTCTTGGATACTTTGCTGCGGTCTTCATGGGTATTTCATTAGGTTTAATTGGTGGGGGTGGATCGATTCTAACCGTTCCCATTTTAGTCTATCTTTTTGCGCAAAATCCATTGATTGCAACGACGGGCTCCTTATTTGTGGTCGGTTCAACAGCTTTGGTCGGTGCCGTCCTCAGTGCGAGGAAGAAATTGATTGATTTTAAAACTGGAATTCTTTTTTCGGTTCCCAGTTTTGCCGGAGTCTTCGTAGCAAGGCATCTGATCTTGCCAAACATACCGGACGTTATCTATGCCCAGCACGGTGTGACACTCACCAAAGCTCTGTTGGTGATGGTGGCCTTTGCTATCCTGATGGTGTTAGCTTCCAGGGCCATGATTTGCTCAGGTTCCGCTACCGAAAATGTTGTCGATCAAAAAACCAGCTTGCTAACGATTGGTCGGAATGGTTTTTTAGTCGGTGCCACGACGGGTTTTGTCGGTGCTGGAGGAGGATTTTTAATTATTCCAGCTCTGGTGATTCTGCTAAAAGTCCCTATGAAAATCGCGGTGGGAACTTCATTGGCCATTATCGCAGCAAATTCTCTTTTTGGATTTACGATCAGTCTGCAGGAGCAGATTCATGACTGGCCGGTCCTTTTAGAGGTCACAGCCATCGGAGCTCTAGGAATTTTTATCGGTCAGGCATTGAATTCGAAGGTCAACGAGAAAAGTCTGAAAAAGGGCTTTGGCTATTTTGTTTTATTGATTGGATCTCTTGTTCTGATCGATCAGCTCATGAAACTTCGATAAAGATTAGTAGAGACACTGCTTACTGAAACCGTTTCATAAATCGGAGATCAATAAAGTCTTGCAATTTCCACGCTAGAAATCCCTCAAAAGCAAAATTGCGATAGGATGCAATTGCACGCTTGTCTCCAGAAACCAAAATCGTCAAAAAATTGGACTGAGGCTGATAATTGGAAAGATTTGAGGATCCATTGATCAGAGCTGTGATATTCGCCAACAAGATGGGCCCTTCGCGAACAGCAAAAACGCCCGCTTTTGGCAATGGCTTCGGGTTGAAAGAACAGCAGTCTCCAGCTGCGAAAATATTTTGAAATCCTTCGATTCTTAAGTCGGCATTCACTCGAACGAAGCCTTTTGAATCGACTGGAAGATGGGAGCTGCGAAAAATGCCAGATGCTTGTGCTGAGGTTCCAACCAAGCTCAAAAGGTCGCACTCCTTGATGGCGGATTTCCGGCTTGGAAGGATTCAGGCTATGCGATGGAAGTCGGCCCAGCAAAGTCAGTGACCGCGGGTGACTTTATCCTGACCATACTCATTGAAGCAAGGCTTGGCATTCGCTCAGCTAACTATGATTCTTCAATGCGGGAATGGTTCCGAGATCCGAAGCTTCCTGTGGAAAAAGTAAAATGATAACATCAGCAAACGAGTCCGAACCTTGTTGAACGACCGAGCGCGTATTGCTGTAAATTCGACATATCTTGATGATATCGACACGGCTGAAGTGATGCCGATGGAAGAGGTCCACTTATGATGAAAGCCATTCTATTGATTTATTTCGCGACATCTGTGTTCGCACACGCCGAATCGCCAGATTTTGAAATTGCTAAAAAGATTATATTGAACGGCAATGGTAAAGGCGCGCTTGCATGCATGACATGCCATCAACTGCACGGGGCTGGGAATGCGGCTGCAGGATTTCCACAGTTAGCAGGGATGAATGCGGCTTATTTTACATCGATGCCTACGGTTGCAAATGCCAGCATTCAGGCACCGCAATCAAATTTTGAACTTGGTAAAACGATCGCTGAGAAAGGACTTTGGGACAAGGGTATGCCATCCTGTTTTTCGTGCCATGGGCCATCGGGACGCGGGGTAGGAGAAAACTTTCCTGGAATCACGACACAGGGAAAGACCTATCTCGTGCAGCAGCTACAAGCTTGGAAAAAAGGAACGCGTAAAAATGATCCGAATCAACTGATGGCAACAGTTGCTAAGAAGCTGACGGCAAAAGAAATGGATTCAGTCACCGAATACCTAACTGTCATGAAGTCAGAGGTGCCGAAATGAAGAAGGTCTTGATTCTAGTTCCTTTGGTTCTTTCGATGACTGGAAGTCTGAGCAATGCAAAGCCGGACGCCTATTTTTCGCCGCCCGCAGAAACTGCAATGCCTGATGATGAGTTCGGAAAAGTCGTAAAGTCAGGTGAACAGATATTCAGTGAAACTCAGAAATTTGCTAAGCCGTATGTTGGCAACTCTCTAAATTGCGTCAACTGTCATTTGAACGCAGGAAGGCTCGTAAATTCGGCCCCACTTTGGGGAGCTTATGTCTTATATCCAGCCTATCGGAAAAAAACAAAACAGGTCGATACTTTGCAGAGTCGAATTCAAGGTTGCTTTAAGTACAGTATGAATGGAAAAGCTCCGGATGCGAGCAGTCCAGAGATAACGGCTCTTGTCAGTTACATGTATTGGCTTTCGACTGGTGCGCCGACAGGGAAGGCTCTTCCCGGCCATGGATATTTAGAACTCAAAAAACCGGAGAGGGAGCCAACTTGGGAGGCTGGAAAAGCGGTGTACGAAAAAAACTGCGCTCTTTGCCACGGGGCTGATGGAGCGGGACAATTCTCAGAAGGCAAAACAGTCTTCCCACCGTTGTGGGGAAAGAACTCGTATAACTGGGGCGCAGGCATGCACAAAATAAACACGGCCGCAGGTTTTATCAAAGCCAACATGCCTTTAGGACGGGGAGGTCTCCTTTCAGATCAAGAAGCTTGGGATGTGGCGTATTTCATCAACTCACATGAGCGCCCTAAAGATCCCCGCCAAAAAACGGATGTCGATAGCTCAAAGAAAGAATTCCATGAAGAAAACTGTTCTTATGGAAAAGAGGTAAATGGCAGTCAGTTGGGCCATGGAGATTCATTTTAACTAATTAGATTTCGTCAACCGACTGAACGTTAAAAGGGGTCAATACCTATTGCGATCCAAATGTGTCACGTAATGACGTGATTGCATTGACATCTAGTTTTTGTGGGAGCGCCCATACTTTTCCGGGAGTCCTTGAGGCACCACAAATGATACTGAATAGGATTGATTTGAAGAGACTCGAGCAATGTGAACAAACAATAGATCAATTTTAAGACCTGTTGGATTTTCTATCTTGAAATAAAAAGTCAGTCCACGCATGCGTTTGGTATCTCCGCCTCTTTTGGTTTTAAAGTTTTGCAGCGAAAGTACGGTAGATTGTTCTCAATCACTTTCAGAAGCTCGTGTAGTCGTATTAAAAAAGCATTATCAACGTGATGAAAAATTTATTTTTTCTATAGAACTGAAAAAATTAATTGAAAAAACGTGGATCAAAGTCCAATCACCTACTGTGCTGGTGGCGTTCCGTCAGGGCTTTTGGCCATGTTATTAGAAGCGAGACTGGGCATTCGCGCCGCAAGCTATAGTGCCTCGTTATGGGATTGGTCGAGGGATTCTAAGCTTCCGATGGATAGATAAAAAAATCAACTCTAACTCCATTCAACCAGAACAAAATTTAAACTGCTGGAGAAGGTTGAATTGAAGTAAAATTTTTCAAGTATTGCTAACCCGGATTGCGTTTCTGGACCGGTCTCGAATTTGAAAGTTATGGGCTGTTCGCAGTAAATAATTTGAACGAGAGGGCCTTTCTATAAAAAGGTCCTGGAAGCTCTTAATTCTGGCTTGGCTCTTGAGACTTCGAGTGGTCCG
>JAYTZS010000200.1:0-4437 GCA_043741885.1 Bdellovibrio sp.
TTCAAGACAGCATGAGCTACATTAAAGATTATATTTTTGATTATTATTTCAAAGGAGTGCCCGAACCTATGGGCATCACCTTAAAAGAAAATCCCCCAAACATTATTGGAACCGTGGGATGCTTTTGGACATCCAAGCAATCTAAAGCGATGGAATTGGCCTATGCCATCGGGGAAGAACATTGGGGAAAAGGACTTGTGGCCGAGGCATCTCAAGCAGCGATGGATTATTGTTTTAAAGAATTTTCCCTCAAGAGAATCCAAGCCCGTTGTAAAGTAGAGAACAAATCAAGTGCCAGAGTGATGGAAAAAATCGGCATGAGCTACGAGGGGACTTTGAAATCAGCCATTTTCCATCGGAACAAATTTTGGGATATGGCCTATTATGCGAAAGTGATTGAGTGATGAGTATTCAGTTAAGAACACCAACTCCAGAAGAGTTTTTAAAGGTTGCCGAATTTTCTTTTAATAATTTTGTAGATGAAACTGCGAAATCAACGGGCGAGACTCCCTCTACTTTGAAAGACAAGCTGGGTGGGCCAACGACAAAAATATGGAATGATGATGTTTGGTATTTGATTGAAGACAATGGAGCTCAACTGGGTTTTGTATGGGTTCAACTAAAACCAGAAGAAAAAACCGGCTTTGGTTATGATATTTATTTGGAACCTCAATTCCGCTCCCAAGGCATCGGGCGAAAAGTGATGACCGAATGCGGAAAAAAATTGAATGCCCTGGGCATTGAATCGGTGGAGATTTGTGTTTTTGAACACAACGAAATTGCCAGACGACTTTATGCCTCTCTGGGATTCCATGAGAAAAAGTTTGATGAAATGCGAAAGCAGTTCACTCTCTCCCTGGACATAAAGGGCTTTGACCTTTGAGCCAGCCAGGACTCATCCACCACATAGAGCTTTATGTGAGCGACCTCAAGAAGTCCGCCGATTTCTGGGGATGGTTTTTGGAGTCCTTTGGATATGAGCTTTACCAAGATTGGAATGGGGGCAAAAGCTGGAAGCTGGGCGACACTTACATCGTTTTTGTTCAAGTGGAGGAGCGATTTAAAGATGTTCATTATCATCGTTGCCGAGTTGGATTAAATCATCTGGCATTCCACGGAAAATCCCAGCAACACATTGATGAAATCACCGAGCAACTGAAGCTCCGAGAAGTAAAAATCCTCTACCCTGAAAAGCATCCCAAGGCTGGCGGGAACTATGCGGTTTATTTTGAAGACCCCGACAGAATTAAGGTGGAAGTTGTAGCACCACAGGAGCTGACAAAATGATTATTTTTCTATCCCTTTTATTTTCTATTCCGTCTTTTGCGGAATCAACTTACTCATCAAGCCAGCTCTCTCAACTTTGGCAAAATGAAAGCATCTATTTTAGTCCGAAAAATAAGGATGACCTTATCTTGTGGAATGGGATTATTTATGACTATTCAACGAAAAAATGCACCGATGTTAAACAAGCGGACGATGGGACAATAAAATCCAAAGAATTGAAATGCGACTCCTCTTTTCTAAAAAAAGCGGAAGAACCCTATTTGAAAATTGCGGAATTTTCTTTGTATAAAATGAAATTACTGGGTGCCTTGGACAAAGAAGACAAACCACTTTTGAATAAACTCATTTCCAAAACCATCATGTTGAGTTTTGGAGTAGATGGATTACAAGACCGCCGCGAGATTATCTTTAACTCTTGGAAAAGTGCAGATTACAAACGACTGGCCAAGTTGATAAGGGCCGGCACTCTTGGCGATGATGCTCACAAAACTTTTCCGCCAAAGCCAGACAATGACGGCACAGGATTACGTGGCGAATTTAAAAAAGCAGATGGCGGATGGTTGCTGGTGAGTTATTTGGCTGGCGATTGAAGCATCCAGAAATTATTAAAATCTCTACGACTCCAAAATCCTCATGAAAAAATCCTGACCTGGATTTTTAATATAGAAATACCCGCCCAATTCAATAGCTTGGAATAGTTGACTGAAATACTCACCAATTAGGATTCACAGCCTCCATTTGGTAAAATTAAGGTAGGAGTAAACTCCCGCCTTGGTGGCGGTCATTTCCCCAGCGGAAATGGAGAGAGTAGCCAGTCCTTAAAATCGGAACCTCCTGAACCCAAGCGGTCAGGAGGTTTTTTTATATCTAAAATCTAAGCACCCAACAATATAACCCCGACCGCTTTTTGCCCTTATCGGCAATAGATAGGTCTTGCTTTTTTCTAATCATATCGATATCTTGTGGTCAAAACGGGTCGGGCTTTTTAGTCCCTCCTTCTGAGCCATTTTACTTTGGACACAACCTTTTCCTCCTCGGTGAACGAATCCGGGATTCTCCATCGGAGAATAATTTTTCCTTCAGCTAAAACCGTAGCGCTTTCAATAACCTGGCGGAGAAACGCTCGGGCACGGACAGCTTCGCCTTTTTTGATCTCTGTTAACCGCTTGGCGAACTGGTTCGCGACGGAGGCCACGTCGGTACGCATGTGGCGCAGATTTTGGATCTCGCCTTCGATTTTCAAAAGTTCAGTTTCAATTTTAGATTTTTGTTCTGTCAGCTTCGCAATCTGCTCGTCGAGCCAAGCAAGTGCATTTGAATTTGATGTGAGTTTGTCACGGAGTGAATTCAGAAGATCTCGCTCTTCGGCTTCGATCTTTGTGAACTCGGCTCGAAGTTCACTTCGGCGATTTTCCAAATAACTTCCGCGCTCATTTTTTTTCTGGGCGAGCGTGATGGCATTCTTTGCCAATTCTTTTTCATCCTTCAGATTTTTAATCAGACAATCAAAGACAGCGGCCTCGACCTCTTCGGCATAAACCCGCATCTTCGAGCGAGCACTCCAATAGTAGTAGAACTGTTTTCCGCTTCGTCCCTGACAGGATTGGCCGGTGAACTTGGCTCCGTCGGGGGTACGCAGCAGACCCGCGAGCAAGTAGACCCGACGGTTGAACCTGTTTTGGTTTTTCTCAGCCCCACTCATTTCGACGAGTCGTGCCTGAACACTGTCGAAAAGTTCTTTGGCAACGGGCTGACCATAAGGAAGGTCAACCCAGGTTCGCTTTTCGTCGCTGTTACCGTGGACGACTTCCATACGTCCAACGTACTTCGGGTTGGCCAGAAGACTGCGAACCGATTTCGGAGTGAACTGTTTAGACTTTTTTGGCTTGATACCGAGCCGTCGCGCTTCGAGCGCAGTGAACTTCAAACTGCCGGTCTCCAAGAAAATTTCCATGAGAGTAACCACGCTTTTCATCTCGGTGGTATTCACCTTCCAGAATCCCTTTTTACCCTCGATGCGGTCGAAGCCCAGGACGACCGGGCCGCCATTGATTTTTGAATTGTTTAGAGCAGCACTTCGAGTGTTATCTTTCACCCTCTGGATACACTGCGCTCGCTCGTATTGCGCGAGCGCACCTATGAAGGAAAGCATCATCTCCCCAGTGGCGGTTGAGAGATCGATGTCTGGTAATCCACGAATGTGAAGCGCGACTCCATTCTCTTGAGTCAAAGTCTTCAGGTTCAGAAGAGACTGAAGATTTCTTCCAGCCCGCGACAATTCCTTAAGAATGACGAACGAAATCTTTCGCTGCCGAATTAGAGTTAGAAGTTTTTGATAAGCAGGCCGGTTCTCGGTGGCGCCGGAAATCGCAGCGTCTTCTAAGAAATAATCGATCTGATGTTTGATGCCAGTTTTGCGCGTGAGCATTTCCGCCCAGTCTTTCGCAAGATGACGTTGCTGCTCCAAGGAGCCATGTTCTGTTTGTGCAAGTTGGTCAGTCGAGACGCGCCCATAAGCGGCCCCGACCAACTTTTTCGGAGTTTCATTCATCTGGGTACCAAAAATCTTTCAGCGTTTTCTCAAGCCAAACTCCGGAAGGCGAGTTTACAAACTCAATCGAGTCGATGATTAATGTTTGGCCTAATCGTCTACGAACACTTTTAACACGCTCGATTTTTCGCTGGTAGATTTTGCGTTTCGCTGACGATACGCATGATGTGCAGCGAGAATCCAAGCGACTACCTTTTGAGTAAAAGCAATCGCCCGAAAAGATCATTCTACAGTTGCTACAAGTCTTTGATGCAGGAAACTGACTCATGCCGACCATCCGTCTGTGCACGAGACTCGCGGTGGTTCTTCCTACTCCGAGACTCTAAAGGTTGTTGATTGATTTTAATTTTCTGGTTCTGGTCTAGCAATACGACTTCACCGTCCTTATATTGCAGGGTGATGGCACCCCAAAATCTCGTTTCTTCGAGGTGCTTCAGGTAATCAATGAATGAATTCATCACCATCTCCTTCCATGACTGGTAGAAGTTTTCGAAGGGCGGCTTCGCAATCGAATTCAGCCGGGCATTGGTGGCAGCGATCTGTCTCGGCATCGAATTCGTTTGGATCTCCAAAGCAATCTCGCTTCTTCGCATCGTCGA
>JAYTZS010000201.1:0-12147 GCA_043741885.1 Bdellovibrio sp.
CCTGGAAAATGGAATTGCTTCTTTAGAAGCTCAAGTGGATGAAATGAAAGTCAAAGCGGCAGCGGCCGGTGGCCAGATGAAAAAAGACATGCAAACTCAGATCGCCGCACTTGAGAAAGATCAAAAATCAGCTGAGAAGAGCTTGAAGAAAATGAAAAACTCTTCAGGCAAAGCCTGGGAAGATATGAAATCTGGAACCTCCGCTGCCTACGAGAAATTCAAAAAATCGGTTCTATCCGCCAAAGCTCGATTCTCCGAATAGGAGGCCCACACTCTTCGGAGAGAGGTCAGGGTATTATTGCTTCCGGAACTGATGGAGAATTGGCTAATTTCAAGCAACACTGGACCCACTTTTCGAGAAAGAGGGCGACCTCTGTCGAGGATGTCTCAAAACTAGAAAAAAAATCTCAAGTTTCGAAAATTCGCGCCGAAATAAAGATATGTTTAAATATCTCTCGCAATTTTTTGCCAGTTTGGATCGAATGACCACTCGACCAGCGGTTAAAAAGTATTTCTCTCACTCCTCGGCGTCAGTCGAGGCGGGTGCTGAGATTGGAGACCAGACAAAGATCTGGCATTTCGCTCAGGTTCGCACGGGTTGCTCCATCGGGCAGCACTGCGTGATCGGGAAATCTGTTTTCATCGACAGCAAAGTGCGAATTGGTGACAACGTCAAAATCCAGAACTTTGCGACTCTTTATCAAGGCCTCACAGTGGAAGACGGTGTTTATATCGGACCCAGTGTGACTTTCACCAATGACAAATTTCCACGGGCAATCAATTCAGATGGAACTTTGAAAGCAGCGAGCGATTGGAGCTTGCTTGAAACTCGAATTCAAAAAGGGGCGTCCTTGGGTGCAAACTCGACGATCCTTCCGGGAATCACCATTGGTGAATTTGCCATGATTGGAGCCGGCGCTGTTGTGACCAAGAATGTTCCGGCAGGAGCCATTGTTGTTGGCAATCCAGCCCGAGTGGTTGGTTATGTTCAAATGCCCAAACAAACTGCCGATTCAAACTCAACCCGAGCCGCCTAATCCGCTTTCTAGCCCTCCTTCCCAGCTCCGTCAGCAATGCTTGGAATTTGGGCTTTCGCCAAGTATGCTTTTTCAATGATTTATGATTACGCCATTGTCGGCTCAGGAATTGTTGGTTTGGGATGCGGACTGCAATTGAAGCGCCGATTTCCTCAAGCTCGAATTGCCATTCTCGAAAAAGAAGCCTCTCCGGCTCAACATCAAACAGGTCACAACAGCGGAGTCCTTCATTCGGGAATCTATTACCGACCGGGAAGTCTCAAAGCCAACTTATCTCGCCGCGGTCTCCAACTGATGGTTCAGTTCTGCCGCGAGCATTCCATCTCACATGAGATCTGTGGAAAAGTGATCGTCGCCACTGACGAGCAAGAGTTGCCGCGACTGAAAGCCATCGCAATCCGCGCTCAGGAAAACGGGTTGAAAGATGCCGTTTGGCTCGAAAGCGATGCCGTTCGCTTGAAAGAGCCTCATGTCAAAGCAGCCGCAGGAATCTGGGTTCGAGAAACTGGGATTGTCGATTATGTGCAGGTTTGCGAAAAAATAGTTCAGCTGCTCAAAGCCGACTCGGTTGATTTTTATTTTGGCTCCGAAGTCCTACACTCCAGCGAAAAAAAACCCCTAGTTCTTTTGAAAACTCAAACCCAAGAGCTTTTGGCGCAGAAAGTGATTTTTTGCAGTGGTTTGCAATCCGACCGAATGGCCAAACAGTCCTTCATATCAAAGTCGATGGATTTGCGGATCATTCCTTTTCGTGGTGAGTATTACAAAGTCAAAGCAGCACAAGCCGGAGTCGTCAGGAATCTGGTGTATCCTGTGCCCAACCCTGAGCTGCCGTTTTTAGGCGTGCACTTGACCCGCATGATCCATGGCGGTCTCGAAGCTGGGCCGAGTGCGGTGCTATCTCTCAAGCGAGAATGTTATGGAGCTTACGGTTTCAATCTTCAAGATGCCTTGGACACATTCACATGGCCGGGATTTTACAAAATCGCTTGGCGCTATATGGGAGTCGGAGCCGAGGAAGTTTTGCGGACTCTCAGCCGAAGAGCGTTCTGTCGGGCAGCTCAAAAACTAGTGCCTGACTTGCAGGAGCATAATTTAGAGTTTGCCTTTGCTGGCGTGCGAGCCCAAGCGGTCAGTAGGCGGGGAGAGCTTCTCGATGATTTTGTGATTCTCAAAAATCAATCGACCTTGCATGTGTGCAATGCGCCTTCCCCTGCGGCAACTTCGAGCCTGGCAATAGGTGAGTATTTAGTAAATCTTTTGCAAAGTTAACGGGCGGAGGACTTCAGCCCCTTCGTTCGTCCAGCAGGTCCGCCTGTCTACGAAAGCCGGCACGGACTTGGACCTTGGCCGTCTTGCTTTGTCTTCCTTCCTTAAGTGAAAATAAGAACTGGCTTGGAGACACTCATGACGGCGCTGAAAAAAATGGACCTTGAACTGAATAATTCGGATTTTAAGAATATTTTGCTGCAAAAAGCGAATTGGGTACGAGCCGAGACTTTAGGGATTCACAAACTTGCTCCGGAAACTCGCGTCGCCTCAAGCTTGTCGCCAGTGGAAATTTTTACCGCTCTTTATTATGGCGGAGTTGTGAAATTCAATCCGAAAATTCCTTTTTGGCAAGGTCGAGACCGAGTGGTGATCAGCAAGGGCCATGGCTCTCTTTCGATGTATCCAATTTTAGCCGATCTTGGTTTTTTTGATAAAGCCGAACTAAAAAAGGTCTGCACCAAAGGATCTTTCTTGGGTGGAATCCCAGATCCGATCATTCCAGGTTATGAAACTGTCAATGGATCTCTCGGCCACGGCGTCGGAGTCGGTTGTGGAATGGCGACAGGCCTCAAAGCTTCCGGCCACAACAACAATGTTTTTGTCGTCACCGGCGATGGAGAACTGCACGAAGGGAGCATTTGGGAAGGGCTGATGTTTGCGGCTCATCACAAGCTCGATAATTTTCATGTGATTGTTGATCACAATAAAAAATGCATGCTCGGAGAAACCAAGGACATTCTGAGCCTTGGCCCTCTGGTCGACAAGTTCAAAGCCTTTGGCTTGCAGGTCGAAGTTGTGGATGGACACGACGTGATCGCCTGCCAAGAAACGTTCAGTCGGCTGGGACAAGTGCGTGGCGAAAAACCCAAGGCAATTATTGCTGAGACCGTTAAAGGCAAAGGAGCTCCTCAGCTAGAGAGCAATCCCATGTGCCACGTGACTGGTCTAAAGGCTGTTGAAGTGGATGAAATTTTGCAAAGGAATTCTTAATGTCAGCGACTAATTCAGCGACTAATCTGGTGCCAAAAAAAACAATGCGTGATTCGATCCTAAACGAAATTCTTGGCCAAATGGAACGGGGAGAGAAGGTCTTTTTGCTCTCGGCTGATTTCGGTGCACCAGCCTTGGATGCCATTCGAGCAAAATTTCCCAAACAGTTTATCAATGTTGGCATCGCTGAGCAAAATATGATCAATGTGGCCACTGGTTTGGCACTTGAAGGATATGTTGTTTATGCTTACGCTATAGCACCATTTATCACTATGCGATGCTGCGAGCAGATCCGCGTGAACTTGGCTATTCTTTCGCAAGTGCGCCCGATGAACGTCAATTTGATTGGAGTTGGGGCCGGGTTTTCTTATGAGGTCTCGGGGCCGACTCATCACTGTTTGGAAGATCTCTCGATCATGCGAACATTTCCCAACATGGATGTGATTTCACCGAGCGACTGGACCACAGCCACGGCTTTGGCGCAGCACTGCCTCGAGAACAAGCGACCGAAATATTTGCGCTTTGATTCCAAACCTTTGCCGATGATTCATCCAGAGATCGGATCAAAAGAATTGGCAAATGGTTTTGTCGAAGTCTACAAAGGCCAGAATGTGTGTTTGGTTTCAACCGGTTTCATGACTCACAAAGCTTTGGAAGTCTGCCAGAATCTTCGCGCCGAAGGAATCTCGGTAGGACTGATCGATTTTATTATGCTCAAAAACTTCAACGAAAATGAACTTTGCCAAAAGTTTTCACAGTACAAAAAAGTCATCACTCTAGAAGAGGGCTTTGTTACAAAGGGCGGAGTGGACTCCATCGTTGGCGAACTGATCTTGCGTCGCCGTCTGCCAGTTCTATTTAAAGCAATGGGGTTGAAAGACAATTATATTTTTCATATTGGTAGCCGAGAAGACTTACATGAACAAAATGATTTAGGTATGGGCTCTATTTCTCGCGAGGCTCGGATTTGTAGCTGAGGCAGCTTTTTTGATTTTCAGAGTCAGAGCGGCGTAATTTCACGCTGCTTAACAGATCTCGAAGTTTTTTAAATCGAGTTTAGAGTTTGGCAGAGAGCTTCGATCTTGGTTTTCTCTAAGCCAGGATAATTTCCAATATAATAGCCAAAAAAGTGAACTCGATCGACCACCGGGAACTTAGTTGGATCCAATTTCATTTTGAAAAATTCTGTTAAATAAGGTTGGCGAACTTGGTTTCCACCACCACTCATCCCGCGGCGGAATTCTACCTTTTCAGAGCGCAATTTGCCTTCGATTCGATTTCTCAAAACTTCATCGTTGTCGTTGAGTAGCAAAGTGAAAGCATAATTGACCGAGCCTTTTTCACGGTAATCTACAAAATATCTTTTGCGATCTAACTTTTCAAGAAAGAGCCTGAAGTTATCCGCTCTTTTTTGATTGTTTTGATCCAGCCTCTTCAATTGGTTTCGACCCATCACCGCATTGATCTCGGTGCTTCGCATATTGAAGCCGGGGTAAGCAAAAATAAAATCTGGATTGAGTGACGGGTGCTTTGCGATGACTTTTTGTTTTAAATCCTCTTGAGAAGCTTCTCGAAGCATTCCGTGACCGCGAATCATTTTTACCACTTGATAGAATTCTTCATCATTGGTGCAAACCATTCCGCCTTCGATGGTCGACATATGATGAGCATAATAATAAGAAAAATTCGAGGCAAAACCAAAGGATCCCAGACGCTGCCCGTTGTGGGTGGCTCCGTGGGATTCACACACGTCTTCAATCAGTAAAACACCTCGCTGTTTCAACTCTGCTAACAAGCGATCGCTCAAAGCATTGAATCCTAAGACATGGGTGATAAAAACAGCTCGAGTTTTATCGGTGATGGCACCCAAAATAGCAGCTTCCGACATTCCCAAATGGTGCAAATCAATGTCGACGAAAACTGGTTTCAATCCCGCATACAAAACACTGGTGATATCTGATACCCAAGTTAATGTTGGGACAATCACTTCACCATCGCCCTTGAGGTAGCGAAGTGCCGCCATTGTCAGAATATTGGCCGATGAGCCAGAGTTAACAAACACCGAGTACTTGGTGCCTAGCCACTGGGACCACTCTTCTTCGAATGCTCGAACATTTTTGGACTGAGTTAAAATAGGGTCGTCTTTCAAAAAATCGATCACACAGTCTAGGTCATTTCGAGAAATATTATTGTGCATCAGGGGCAGTTCGATCGCCATACAAACACCTCCCTTTTAATTTGAGCGAGCCGGATTTTTTTTTCAAGCTTTTGGACATTCGGCTAACAAAATAACCGGTGGAGCTAGACCAACTGATAAGTCTGGTTCAGTTTTGCCGATTGGACTCCGTGGAATTAGGGAAGCTAAGACCAATTCAGGTACAATCAAGAGGTCAGCATAATTAAATATTTGGCTCAGTGCCAAAAATCACCTGTAAGAAGAGGAACTATCATGTCGAGGAAAGTTTTAGTCACAGGCGGAGCAGGATATATAGGATCCATCATGGTTCCTGAGCTACTCTCCAAAGGATTCCAAGTCACTGTTGTGGACAACTTCATGTACAAACAGGCCTCACTCGGACATGTCATGGCTCACCCGAAGTTTGATTTGGTGAATGGGGATGTGAGAGATGAAAACCTTATGAAAAAGCATTTTAAAAACGCGGATATCATCATACCGCTTGCAGCTTTGGTCGGAGCTCCGCTGTGCAAACGAGATCCAGTGGGCGCTGAAACTATCAATCTAGAGGCGCCGCTGCAAATGTTGAAAATGGTCAGTCCCTCTCAACTTCTCTTGATGCCCACTACCAACTCGGCCTACGGGACAAGCGGGTTGAATGATTTCTGCGATGAGAATTCAGAGCTAAAACCAGTTTCACTCTATGCTCAGCACAAGGTCGAAGTCGAAAAAGTTCTTATGCAAAGAGAAAATTCTATCAGCTTTCGATTGGCAACTGTGTTTGGCATCTCTCCACGAATGCGACTTGATTTGCTAGTGAATGACTTCGTCTACCGCGCTTACAACGACCGCTTTATAGTTCTCTTTGAATCCCATTTCCGACGAAATTATGTTCACGTGCGAGATGTTGTTTCTGCCTTTCAGTTAGGAATCGAAAACTTTTCGGCAATGAAAAATCAGATTTACAATGTCGGCCTCAGCGAAGCGAACATGACGAAAATGCAGCTCTGCGAGGCGATCAAAAAACATGTGCCTCAGTTTACAATTATGGAAGCCACAATTGGTGAAGACCCCGACAAGCGGGATTATGTGGTCTCCACAGCGAAACTAGAGAAGATGGGCTGGAAAGCTGAGCACAATCTGGACAGAGGAATTCTAGAGTTGCTCAAAGGTTATCAAATGATCAAGAACTCGGTTTATTCGAATGTCTAAATTGTCCAAGGAAGGTTGCTATGGTTATCTGTCAAACTCCATTTAGAGTTTCATTTTTTGGCGGGGGCACCGACTATCCCTTATGGTTTCGTGAAAACGGCGGATCCGTGCTATCCACAGCGATCAATCGCTATGGATACATTTCCTGTCGGCAACTGCCGCCATTTTTCGACTACAAACATCGAATCGTTTACTCTAAGATCGAGCTGGCAAAGTCGACGGCAGAAATTGTTCATCCAGCTGTGCGGGCTGTGTTCCAGTACCTTGAGGTCGAGGAAGGTTTGGAAATCCATTATGACGGCGACATCCCAGCACAGTCAGGAATTGGCTCCAGTTCCAGTTTCACAGTTGGTTTGTTAAATGCCATTTGTGCACTTCGAGGGCAAGTCTCCTCCAAGCAGTCGCTTGCTGAGCAGTCGATTCATATTGAGCAAAATTTGATTGGAGAAACCGTCGGATCACAAGATCAAGTGGCGGCCGCCTACGGTGGAATCAATCGAATTAATTTTCTTCAAAATGGCAAATTCGAAGTTCGGCCGGTGATCGTTCCACCAGCCCGAGTGGAGCAGTTGCGCAGCCGAATCTTGCTTTTCTTTACTGGGTTTTCGCGAATTGCCGAAACGATCGCTAAATCTCAAATTGAAAATTTTGAAAATCGCAAAGCGCATCTCTTTCGAATGATGGCAATGGTCGATGAGGCGCAAAACATTTTGCAAAATTCGGGTGCGGAGATCAACGATTTTGGCATTCTCCTCAATGAGGCTTGGCGGTTGAAGCGAGAGCTCTCAAATAAAGTGTCTAATTTGCAAATCGATCAGATTTACGAAAGAGGCATGCGAAGCGGTGCCACTGGCGGAAAAATTTTAGGAGCCGGCGGTGGTGGATTTCTTCTGTTTTTTGCTCCTCCTGAAAAGCACATTGCGATTCGGACGGCGCTTTCCAATTTGGTCGAAGTTCCATTTGATTTTGATTATAGCGGATCGCAAGTGATCCTTTACAACCCGGGATTGGTCAATATGCCATCCAATGTTCGTCCCCTACGCAAGACAGGAAACGGCTGATGAAACTTTCTATCGTTTATTCTTTTTATAATGAAGAAGCAAATCTCCCTGAAGTGATTCGTCGAACCCGGCTTGTGCTTCAAGAGAAATTGAAAATGCGAACAAACGATTACGAAATTATTTTCGTCAATGACTGTTCAAAGGACTGCTCCGAAGAGATCATTCTAAAGCACATGCAAGAAAGCTCCGATTTGAAGCTCATTAACACAACTCGCACCTTTGGCAATGCAGCTTGTATTTTAGCTGGATTTGCCTTTGCAAAGGGAGCCCATGTTGGATATCTCGACACTGATCTACAGGATCCGCCGGAACTGTTGGAAACTTTGTACCACACAGCGCTGAAAGAAGGCGTCGACATTGTTCACACTCAAAGAACCAAGCGCCATGGTGAAACCAAGGTCAAACTTTTCATTACGAAAATCGGCTATTCCATTTTAGGTTATTCGATGAGTGTTCCACTTCAGCCGAACGTTGGAGATTACAAACTTTTATCGGCTCGGGTGGTGCAAGCGGTGCTTCAATTGAATGAGCCCTTGCCATTCATGCGCGGGATGATTTCATACGTTGGTTTTAAAGCAAAAACAATTCAGTATGAACGAGAAGCCCGCTACGGTGGTCAGACTCATTTTCCAATTTTTGGCTGGCGGGTGATTTCAAATTTCGTCAACAGTGCGCTAGTTAGCTACTCGGACTTGCCTATTTATCTGATCATTTACTTGAGCTTGCTGGGTCTGGGGATTGGCTTTCTGATTTTCGTCTATGCTCTGTATATCAAATTTTCAGGATCAGCAGTTCCGGGCAGTGTGGGTATTATCTTGGCTGTAACAACTTTTTCATCATTGATTTTGCTCAGCGTGGGAATTTTAGGCCTTTACATGTCTTCCATCAAAAAAGCGGTTCTCAGACGTCCTGCTTATATGATTGAAAGTGTCAGGGACTCTGTCAGCTTGCGAAATTCGGCTTAGAGCATATGAGCTGGACGTCCTTTTTTTCTCGCATGCAAAATCAGAAACTGCAGATGATCTTGGTGATTTTGCTTTTCTGCCTGGCTTACCTGCCAGCGTGGAAAACTCCATTTCTCATGGATGATTCCCATACCATCAGTAACAATCAATTTGTTCACTCTTTAAAGTATTGGGATTTTGCTTGGACATCGGCAAAGGCTTATTCGGCGACTCCAGACAACTATGGTTACAGGCCGGTCAATACCAATTTCAATCAGATTTTGTGGGCGCTGGGAGATGGAAGTCCCATCGCCTTTCAGATTGCCAAAAAACTTCTGTTGATTTTATTTGCTTGGGTTGTCCTGCTGCTTTGGCGGCAGTGGAGCAAGACAGTGTGGGCTCGTCCTTTGGATCCTTTGTGTGAGACTTTGCTGTTTGGCTTTCTTTTGCTGCATCCTCTTTGTACGCAAGTTGCAAATTACGTAGCGGCGAGCTCGTCTTTGCTGTGTGGACTGTTTTATTCTGCCAGTTTGTATTTTTATTTGAAATTTCGCAGTCAAGCGTCTTGGCTGAACCTGGTAATGGCCGGAGCTATGTTTTTTCTGGCCATTATGAGCAAAGAAGAGGGGATCACTTTGATTGGAGTGATCGCACTGATTGAATTTTTTTATTTGCGAAGCCGGTCATCCTTTCTGCCGCTTGCTGTCTTTGCTCTAATTGCTGCTTTCGCAGCTTATCTTATCGTTTCTCACTTTGAACCCAGCTCTGATATCGCCCGCGGGGTCATTTCTCGAAGCTTGTACTTTGCAACACAGCTGAGGGCCTATTTCCATTACATCGGCCTTTATATTTTTCCGATTGACCTCAATTTCGACAATCTGGATTTTCGTTTTGCAACAGAACTGTTAAACCTTGAAAACGCGATCTATCTCTTTCTGAATTTAGTTCTAGTTTTGCTCGGCCTGTATTTGTGTTGGCGCAAAAATGTTTTCGGATTGTTATTGCTCGCCTTTTATATTGCCATTTCGCCGGCTTCCTCTGTGATCCCATTAGCCGAGGCGGTCAATGATCATCGTCCATTTTTGTCATTTATTTTTTTTGGCTTCGGCCTCGTTTTGGCTTTGAACCAGGCCGGCAAAAAATGGATACACTCATCCCGTCACCGAATTTTAGCCATGTGGCTTTTATTTTTCCTGATGGCGGGGATGACCTTAGAGCGCAACTTCGACTTTATCTCCGGGAAAGCACTCTGGCTTGACACAGTCTTGAAGAATCCGCACTCGCCTCGGGCCAAAAACAATTTGGCGCTTGAGTACATGATAAAGGCCGATTACCCGATGGCTCACATGCTCCTGCAAAAATGCACCGAAGAAGCTCCAGGATACTCAACTTGTTTCACCAATCTTGGAATTGTCAATTCTGCAGTCGGGGACATGGATTTACCCGACAAAGCATTTCAACGAGCCATTGAGCTGGACAAGGCTGTGATCAGTTCTCGGCTTTTTTACTCTAGCTTTTTAATCGCCCACAACCGATGGAAGGAAGCCGAGGGATATCTTATTGAGGCGGATCGTTTCGCGTCTGGACTGAATGAGCAAGTGCGAAAGTTACTGGATTTGGTGCAGTCAAAGTTAAAAGAACAGTTAAAACGAAAGTCGGGAGATGAATTAGGGGAAAAGCCTGGAGAAAAAGTTGGAAACTAGAAACTTAGTAATCGTCGCCAACTACAATCAAGCGATCGAAATTGAAACCTACCTCGGCGAACTTTTGAAATTCATTGATAAAAAAAATATCGTCGTCGTCGACGATGGCTCGACAGACGGCTCTGATAAAATGGCGCAGGGGATGGGCTTCGTGGTGCTTCGTCATGCCCACAACCAGGGGATTGGTGCCGCCATTCGAACTGGGCTTTATCATGCTATCAATCATCAATTTGATGGAGTGCTTATATCCTCTTCGAATGGCAAAATGGTTCCATCTGAGTTTCCAAAAATGTTAAAACTCCTAGATCAAGGCCCTTACACTTATATTCAAGGCAGTCGGTTTGCAAAAGAAGGGCGATCTGAGAACCTACCGCTGTTCCGTCAAATGATGATTCCAAGTCTCAGTCTATTTTGGTCCGTGCTGTTGGGACAGAAAATGACTGATATCACCTGTGGCCTGAGGGCCTATAAAGTTTCACTGATCAAAGATTCGCGAGTTCATTTGGATCAGTCTTGGTTGGACCGGTATGAGCTCGAGTATTATTTGCATATTAAATTTTTGAAAGAACTAAAGACTCCGATGCTGGAAGTTCCAGTGACGATCAAGTATGGACACCTGGGACCGCAACGCTTGTCGAAAATCAAGCCCTTTTCAGGCTGGTGGTCAATGGCTCGCCCGTTTGTTTTTCTCTTTCTGCATATGAAAAAATAAGCCGGTTCGAACTGTTTCAAAGTTGATTCACAGTTGATTCACAATTGTTTCGCACTGTATCGGCGGAGCCCCACGGTCCTTCCGGGTGAGCTGCTTTCCATCTCAGCAAAATCGATGATTTTTATGTAGCCATTTGCAAAAACGGCTGATTTATTATTTGTGGAGGCACTGCTGTGGGTTTAATTTCTCTCTCCATGTTTATCGCGTTGGGTTGTCTTATTGCATTGAGCATGGGATTTCTTTTTCTCATCAGCAGGGTCACAGAGCTTCCTCTGCCACACAATTCTGTTCCCTCTGTGGGCGGAGCTCCTAAGGCTCTAGTCATCTTGCTATCAGGTATGGGCGGTTGGATCCGCTTCGATCAAAAGCTAGCTGAACACTTGGCATCCGCTCGTTTGGATGTGATTGGAATCGACTGCCTCAGATATTTTTACCAGAAGAAAAAGACTCCAGCAAAATTGGCTCAAGATCTAAGCAATGTCATTGAGCTGTGGCAATCAGAACACACGAACAATTCGGAAATCATTTTGGTGGGCTATTCAAAGGGAGCCGATGTTTTGCCCTTCGCAGTGAACCTGCTACCAAAAAACCTCCGTGAGCAAATTCAGCTCATCGCACTTTTGGGAATTGGCCGGCTAGCAACTTTCAGAATCCAACTATCTGATCTCTTGGGACGTGGGCGAAACAGTTTATTCCCAGTTCAAGTAACTCCGGAAATTCGCAAAATGGAAAGCATCCCAAGCCTCTGCATTTATGGCGACAAAGACCGAGTCAGCCTCTGCCGAAACCTCAAAAGAATCTCTTCCATGGAAGTCAAAGAAATCGCAGGCGGCCCCATCCTCCATGACGCCAGCGGCATCGCCGATATCATCCTAACCAAATACTTCGAATCCTCCAAAGAACTCACGTCGACTTCTTCGCCCGCTGCTTCTTCTGAGCTCCAAAAGTAGGTTTGGAGGCGAATCGCGGAGCTGGTTTATTTAAGCAGATCTTTATCAGTGCAATAGGGCCTTAGCAAAAATTGCGATCGTGGCTGCTTG
>JAYTZS010000202.1:0-12147 GCA_043741885.1 Bdellovibrio sp.
TGGAAATTACCGGTGGTGATGGATTCGATAGGAACCCGAAAGCGGGCAGCGATCACCTGGTCGTTGGTCCCTGTGACGGCGTGGCCTGTCAGTGAATTCGCCTGTCCTTGATGGACACCAAATGTATAGGGAATAGAGAATTGAATCATGCAAGATGCGGGAGCCAGGTTGGAAATCTCGTAGCGAATTTCCTGAGCCTGAGCTGCAATTGTAGATGATAGAACCAATAAAAAGAGAAAGATTTTGTTCGTGTTCATATTGCTATCCCTTACTTTGGATTCGAACTTTGAAGTGAGTTTTCAAGTTTCGTGAAAACCTGCTTTTGCACATCTTCAATATAGCGACTTGCAAATTGTTTCTGAACGAAGTTCAGTTTATTTGAGCGCACATAGCTGAGCACATAATAGAGAGTTTGATTACCCATTTTTCTTGCAGAAACAAAAGCCTCTCGGAAGTAAACTGGAGCGCTTAGATCCCTTCTGTTCAAAGTAAGGAAGCTCACCTGCGACGCTCTCTCAGAAGTTTTCACCAGATCCACACTGGTGTAACAGTAGTAAGATTGTCCGATCGGTGGAGCCGAAGTCGACTCCCAACTGACATTCTCGCTCGGAGTCGTGATATTCTTTAAAGTTGGAAATGCTGCTTTCTTGAAAGCGGGTTGACCCGAAATGCGGAGCAATTCCGAAGGATCGGCATTGCTATAGCACTTCGAAGCTTCAATTCGGACCAAACCCGACTCAAAGGCTTGTGTTGGCGCATCTGCTCCGCCGATAATTCTAGGCCCAAAACTGACCTCGACGGTGTCAGCACATTGACCCTTTAAGTTTTGAAAGAAATTATTTTCTCTTTGAAGAATCATTTTATGGATTTGCTCAGGAAATTCTTGAACCGTTTTGGCAGCAATCCATTAGGAGTTTCAACAGCAATCAGTTGTGTGCCTGTGTCTAAATAATCATTAGCCAATTGAAGCGCGGAAGGCCGTTAAGGATTCGTAATCAGAAGCCGCGGCTCTGAGCCGTGGAAAGAAAACTTTCGATTTTTTCACGCAGGATTGATAAATTGACTCTAAAGCACAACTTTGTCGTCCTGTCCTTAGATAAAACAACGGTGTTTTCGGCAGCAAAGAGTGGAGTTTACCAGGCCGAATTTAATTTAAATGAAGTCAAAGTCTCAGCAGAGTCTGTCTCTTTGGCATCCCGGGTGACGGAAAAAGGCTCGATCCAGGCGATTCAATCCGTGGGTGGCGATCTCCTAAAGTAGGATCTTTTTAACTCGTTCTCATAGCCAAAATCTATTTGTTGATCGACGAAGAACGGCTATTTTTGATGACTTTCTTTCAGTTGTAAAAGTAACATTGCTACACATGATTTTCAAACTCAAAAACTTAAGCATCTCAACACAAATTGCGGCCACCATTGGCGCCATCGTTCTCAGTTCGTCAATTCTGATTGGATATTTTTCTTTGCATTCCTCAAACGAAGTTTTAAGACGTGATGCTATCGCTGCCATCGGCTCCGCCGCCGATTATCGTCTCCAACTTTTGATCTCTAAACTGACCTCCACAAAGACGAGAACTAGATCCATTTTGCAAATGTCTGATGGCATTTGTTCTGAAGGCAGTTCAAGCATGAATGTGTGTCTTCGAGGTGTATTCGGACATTTTATGAAAACAACTGAGGCTGCTGGTGTTCAGTTTATTCCTGTCAGTGGGGACTCCATCGTTGTCGGTGCCGATCCAACGACATTTGCTTCGATACCATTACCCAACGACGAAGAAGTTGCCCACATGGGTCGTGGCACTGATCAACAGGTTTATGTGGTCGTGCGGGCAACGACAGCCAAAGGTGAAATCCGAGCTGAATTTCCGGCTAAACAAATTCAATCTATTTTTACCAATCGGGAAGGTCTTGGAAAATCAGGCGAATCTTTTTTAACAGATGCTTCAGGATATTTTCTGACAGCGACTGACTACAGCGGACCGATTGGCCATACAGAGCCGATCAGAGCTACTCCGATTGTGAGGTGCTTAAGCGGCACGGCGGGCGAAAGTGTGGGGCCTGATTTTTTGAATGTCGAAAAAATTCATGCTTTCCGACCGATCAATGAAATTGGTGGCGGCTGTGTTATGGCTAACATCGGCGAAACCGAAGCCTTTGCGAAAAGCACTGAGCTTTTTCGAAACATCTCACAAGTCATCATCATCGCTTTCCTTGCTTCAATAGGACTTGCGCTGTTGGCGTCGCGTTGGCTGACTGGACCCATTCGTCAGCTGGTTGCGAAAGCTGAGGCACTCCACGCTGGGAACTTGAATGAGCTTATTTTAGTCGATGGTCCGCGGGAAATTCGAAGTTTTGATCAAGCTTTTGTAAAAATGACAGACAGTCTGATCAGTGAAATTAGTGAGCGTAAGCAGGGACAGATTGAGCTGGCTCGTGCAATTAAAGGCCGTGATGAAGTTCTAGCGACTTTATCTCATGAACTTCGAACTCCCATGAATATTATTTTGGGCTGGATTGAGATCCTGAAAATAGAAGGACCTGAGAGTGCCTTGTTCACACAAGCTACAGAAACTCTTGAGCGCAATGCAATTATGCAGAAAAATCTGATCGATGAACTTCTCGATGTTTCGAGAATTATTAACGGAAAATTTCAAATCTTTAAAAAGCCATTGGATTTTACTTCTATCGTTCAAAATACCTGCGAAGCGTTTCGTCCTCAAGCCGAACAAAGAGGAATACGACTTCAGTGCGCTATTTCCACCGATCCTGTTCAAGTTTCCGGGGACTCGACCAAATTATCTCAAGTGGTTACGAACTTCGTTCAGAACGCACTGAAATTTACCAATCGGGGTGGCACAGTAACCGCAACACTCAACAGCGAATCGGGATTTGCTCGGTTTCAGGTCTGCGATACCGGCGTCGGAATTAGTCCTGAGTTTTTACCTCACGTATTTGATCGTCTCAAGCAGGAAGACATGGGCACCACACGGGAGCACAGTGGTCTTGGCCTGGGGCTCGCCATTTGTAAACATATCGTCGAAGCTCATACTGGGAAGATAAGTGTTTCCAGTCCAGGCCGCAATCAGGGGGCGACGTTCGCAGTTGAAATTCCAATCGACAGCGCTCCTTATCAAGGTCCATCAGTGACAGCTTCGGAAAGCAGTGTCAGAGAAAATCGCCAGAGTGGTTTGCGAGCTTTAATTGTCGATGATTCACCAGATATTTTATTTTTGCTTCGAACTTGGCTTGAGCAGGATGGCTTTATTGTCAGTCAAGCGGACAGCGCCAATGAAGGCGTTAAAGTATTTCAGTCAATTCAACCTGACATCATACTGAGTGATATAAGTATGCCTATCGAAGATGGTTATCAATTTATTTCCCGCATTCGCAATTTATCGACCGAAGGAAGTCGTGTTCCAGCCATTGCTTTAACAGCTTACGCTCGCCAAGAAGAAAAAAATCATGCAATGGTTTCTGGATTTCATCATCACATTTCGAAGCCTACGAATAAAAAAATCATCCTTGAAGCTGTACACTCCTTGATGGGAACGCAGTCCGAAATTTGAGCGCCAGAGAATGCTTTTTGTGATCGCAAAACGATAAAGACTTACCGAGGTGAAAGCGTTCAGGTAGCGCCGCAATCAACTTCAACAAGCTAGACTGTTTTCCACTGCTGCTACTTCTAGATATGTGCTTCTGAGACCGTTGCCTGAAGGTAGCGGGAAAAGGCACGCATCACGAACAGATGCAATTGCGCCTGAGTGTAAATATAGAGGTACCAAGGGAGCGCCGGACTGTAATTGTGAATGGCAGCTAACACGAAGCGACGCTGGAGCACGACTCGAAACTCGAGCCTTCCTTGATTTTTACCTGATACTAGAAGTCCACCAGTGATGTAGAGCAGTTGTCGATCAGGCTCGCTACGGTCTTCGCTCAATTGGAGTTCGAGAAGCACGAGCTTGGAATGAAAAATTGAAAAAGTAACCGTCACACCAACCACTTGAACTTTAATCAGAGGCGCCAAAAAATGCGGCAGCCATTGAATGTACTGCTCTTTCACCCAATGTGCTTTTTTCCCAGCTGGCAAAGGCAGTCTTTGAACAGAACGTACCGTTTTTCTTTGAACACGATAGCGAAAAAACGAGCGTCCGGACTTTGTTTTAACTGAAGCCTTTTCAAGCAGATCAAAATAAGTCAGTTTCGCTCCTTCATTTGAAAAAAGATTCGCCTCTCGAGCAACCATGGGATGTTCTAAAGATTCAATCAACGGATAGACTAAATTTTTGGGCGTATTGGTTATAAGACTGACCCAAAGCCTCGACAACGTTGGCGTGAAAAAGGGAACTCTGAAAAAACATCTTTTCTTTCCCAGTCGCTTTGCTGTTGCCTTCATCATTTCCATATAAGTCAGGGGCTGGCAGCCAGCCAGGTCAAAACTGAAGCCGATCATGGAAAGGTCCAGGGCCGATCGAGTCACGGAATTGAGAACAGTCGGCAAATCCACAGGAGTCGTCAAGTTCTGGGTCCACTTCGGGCAAATCATCAACGGCAGACGATTGACTAGTTTCAATAAAATTTGCGAAGACGATCCCGCCTCTCCTAGGATCAATCCGGCTCGAAAGACAGTCATTGGAAGTGCGTATTCAAAAAATGTTTCCTCGACCTCCAACCGGCTTTGTAAATGCAAGGAAAGGCATTCGGTCTCAGGGATCAGACCACCCAAATAAATCAGCTGTTGAATGTTTAGTTTCTTGCAAGCTCGCGAGAAATTATCCGCTAAAATCAGGTCATAATCTGCAAAGGAACCTTGATCTAGATGGGATGTTGGTCCCATGGAATGAACTAAATAAACCGCAAGATCGACCTTATCAGGAAGCACTTCTTCAAGAGATTTCAAGGAAAAAAGGTCACAAGCTTTCCAGCGAACGCGGGACTCGTCGGAATCCTGCTGGCTGCGAGAAAGTGCAGTGATTTCACAGTTGGGAAATTTTTCAAGAAGTTTGGGAATCAACGACTTACCAATATATCCAGAAGCTCCGGCGATCACAATTTGAAGGCGCTTGTTCAAATTCACTTCCAATCTTTTGTCGCCAAAGCAACCAATTGATCGAAGGCTTTTCCCCAACCCTCATGAAATCCCATTTGCTCATGTTGGCTACGCCCTTCGACATCAGCATGAGCCACAATTGCTTTGTAGGAGGTGCCCTGATCAGTCTTTGAAATAAGTATTGTGGCAACGAACGGGAAGCCCGAAGAGTCGGGAGCTGTCGGTCGAAACCCCTTGCTCAACATTCCAGTCCACACCAGTTTTTGGTTCGGAATCACTTCTAGATAACAACCGTCGTTTTGCATTTTTTCGCCATTTGGCCCCTTCATCACATTGTAGAATTCACCGCCCAGTTTCAAATCAATGCGACAATCAGTGACTCTCCAGGGCCCTGGGCAAAACCATTTCATCAATGTTTGAGGATCCGTCCAACCTTTCCAGATTTGCTCTGGCGTCAGACCTGACGTTCGCTCGAAAACCAAATCAAGCTTAGGATCAATTTTGATACTCTCAGACATATTCAAATCTCCAGCGGTTAGAAGCGGTTAGAGTGGCACTATTTTGATGAGTGTAAGCCAATCGTATTGCCTCTGCTTACTAAATATTCCCCTACCAGGCATCTATTTCCAAAATCTCTAATGTTGGTTTTGTGGTAGGCCATCAGAGATATCGTAATAGTCGCCCTTATCACCAACGAAAATATGCTTGACTAGCTTAGTGTTTGTTGGACCATCGAATGCGCCCATATTGATTCCGATCCAGTCTTGATAAAGAGGGTCAAAAAAAAGCGAAGATCCGCAAGTCTGACAAAATCCCCGCCGGACTTTTTCAGATGAATGGCACCAAGTCACATGTTCAGAACCCATGATCTTTACACGATTTCGAGGGATGTCTGTTCCTGCCTCAGAATGACCGGTGTGTTTGCGGCATTTGGTGCAATGGCAAGCGGATGGTGCTGGCAAATCGCCGTTGACTTCAAAACTGACATTGCCGCAGAGGCAGGATCCCTTATGCATAAAGCCTTCCCAGATTAATTTTCAAAGTCGATGGTATCAGGAAAGCTGTAAAATCGAAACACGCGGTGAGTTGCAAAAAGGGAAGACGGTACCTTAAATTTACTGAATGACATTTTTGGGATTTCTTTTGTAATAGAGTGACCAGCTGTTCACCAGCGAGCCATCTTTGAATTCACAGAAATTGAACTCCTGTTTCTGCGAATTCAATGCGATCAAATTTGCTCCGCCTAAATCAGAACAAAACTGCGAAGCTGGGCTGCCATTAAATTCGCCATTCTTGTGGTTGACCTGGTGGTTGACCTTGCCGTTGATTCCAACTTGATAAGCTGCGCATGTGGGTTTTAATTTTGATTTGCAGGATTCATCGAGCTTCAGGCCGTCGACCTCGAGCAGTGAAAAAATTTGATAATGACCCTGATTGTAAAGTGCGAATTGGTCAGCCTTCATTGTCGGTAAAGACACGGTTTTTCTCTCAGCCAGGCTCACCGCAGAGTGGGTGGTTAGCATGATCAATGTGATAAAATACAGAAGGCATTTCATTTAAATATCCTTAGCTGAAAGTGCTTTTTCTTCGATTGTAGCTCGTGCTTGAACCATACTATCTGGGTGTTTTGCAAGTTGAGTGATCAGTTGAATAAAATCTTGGAATTCCAAAAACTGACTGAGAGCCACAGGATTTTCTTTGCGGTATTTCTGGATCACTCTGGAAGCACAATAGATTCCTGTCGCCATTTGGTGAGGATCCTGGGACTCGAGTAAACTTTGAATCTTTCGGACAGAGTCTTGAGAAAGCGAATGAATGGTATGTGCTAGAATTAAGTTTCCCTGGGCACGTACAGAAAGTTCGGCTCGTGTGGTGGAAAATGCGTCTTCCAATTCATAAAGTTCGTTTGCCGACAATTTAGTAGAAAGGAGCTCAACGATATCGCTGTTTGCCCGTGCATCAGAATTGACCTTTAGAGACGTGAGAATGTGGGTCAAATTTGAATTCCAAGAGGTCTGAGGAATCAGATTTTTACCCGATATTATGAGGCTCGAGAGAAGGCGCTCATGCTTTTGCCAGTTTAAATCTAATGCTTGCAATGTTGCAGTCCAAGCTTGGAGCAAAATTTCTGAACAATGAAAGACCGTGATATCTTTGAGGCCGGCAACTATTTTCAAGCTTTCAGCCTGTGACAACTTTGAGGTTTTCAAAAAAGTGAGGATTACTGAGATGTCGTTATCAGTGCGATAGAAAGGTAAAAGATCAAACTGTGCAGTTTCTAGGACTGCCTTCACTGGATAAAAGCTTTGTACTTGGCTGATCCAGTGCTCGCTGTGAATATTTTTTAAATAAAATGGCTTTGCGGCTTCAAACGAAGCAAGTCGACAAGCTTGGGATAATTCTTGCTGGCCGACCACCAATATGTTCCTTCTTTTTTCTTCGACTGCGGAGAAATACCGATTGGTTAGAATTAGCGCATTGCTTGTTAAAGAATCACACTGTGGCAATTCAGCGAACATATTTTGGGCTTCGAAAGAGATTGACGCTTTAAATTTGATCCGACTGAGCACTTCGGGTTCGAGTTGCAAAGTCGGCAAGATCTCGAAAATGTCCCGGATACAAGCTATCGACGAAAGAATCGAGTCGTTTGTATTTTTAAAAACTTGCACAAACTCATCACCACCAAAACTGTAGTGCACGCCTTTGTAGCGATTGACGATTTCGTCCACTTGAACCGCGATGGTGCGAATGATTCGGTTGATAAATGGCTTGTCATTTTCATAATACAGTTTTGTATAGTCATTTAGATCAAAACGAAGCACAGTCCCTGGAAAAAAGAAGGGAAACTGCGCTCCCTTTGCTTCCATATCTTGTCTCAGCGAGTGGGAGAAGTCGTCGGCTATAAATTTGATTCTCTCACGCAAATTGCTATTCTCGATATAAAAAGCATCTGTTGCTGCCTGAATCAAAGTGCTTTCCTTGGTCCTAGCCAATTTGTCAAAAATTGTTCTACTTGGCAATCCAGTGTGATCACTTCGCAAACGCGCAGTTAGCTTGCGCCAGGGGAGACTTGCGACCCAGAAGATCAAGGCAAAAATCAGGAAAATCAGGGTTGGCCCAACGATCAATCTTCCTGAAAGCGCCTTAAGATATTGCCAAAGCTTGGCATTGGAATTGTTGATGGACCCGGTGGTGACAATGAGATTGCCAATTTTATCGGACTGGAAGGAGTAATCGAGATCTTCTCGCTGAATCAATTTTCCAAAATCATGATAGGCCAGATTGATATCAGCGTTTGCTTCTCGTGGTTGTGAGCAGAGCAGGTTGGAATTTCCTTGAATGACATAGAAGCTGAGAAGGTGATCTCTAAAGCTTTGTGCTAAATAATCACAGGCTCCTGGAACTTCTCTATTTTTAAGAAACTGAACTGCTCCTGCTCGAGCTAGGCTGGAAGACTTTTGAAAAAAAACAACTTCCTCAGCCAAATTCATTTTTGCCATTATCGGTGTGATGAGAATGGCAAAGAAAAGATAAACGCCGAAAGCCATCAAGGTCAGCTTGACGGTCATCGTGAGATTTCGAAATGGTTTGAGCAATTTAGAAATCGGCATAAACCAACGAGTTTCCGTTGTCTATATACGCAACTGTGACTTTAGCTGGTTTTGAAATCAAGGAGCCATCTTGGGTAATTAAAATGCCTTTGTTTTCCAAGGTGTGTAGAAATGTCAGATCTTTTTTTCTTGTTTTGTATTTGAGGTAGCTTGGGCCGGTGATTTTTCCGGCGGTAAAAATAACTCCATCGACCGAGGCAAAGGGAGTAGCCAGTTTCGACGTGTTGGCAGAGTTCGTTTGCGAGCTGGAGGCATTGTTGAGATTTTGGGTGAAGCCCGAAGGTCTGACTGAGGAATCCGCAGCTGAAGCACCGACCGAAGTTGTGGGAGCGTCACGTCCCGAACTGACAGGAAGTCGGGATGCTGAGCTTGTCTGATTTTTTGATTTTTTACGGACTTCTGAACCTGCAACAGCAAGAGTGGTAGAATCGGTTTCATCGTGCTCAATTGTTTTTTTAATGATCGATGCTGGATTCTTAGGGTCCGGCAAAAGAATCTCTTCTACAAGTTTCTCACTGGATCCCACGGAAGTGTCTCGAGCCGATGCAATTTCTCTTTTTGAATTTTTTGTTGAGGCCAAAGTGGATCTAGAAGTAGAAGTAGAAGCGCCGGCTTCCGGAATCACAATGGATGCCACCTTATCGGCCATTTGCGAGAAAGCATTCATCGGTTTCGAGAAGACGGAGCCAAAAGTGTTATTGATAAATTTTGCGTTGGAAGAGTTTGTCCCTTTCGAAATCTCAGCGACAGTCGAAAGATCAGAACTAGAGATCATCTGCGGAGGGACCGCCTGAACAGCTTGAGCGATCTTCAGATCATCAGATTTCGAAAGTTCTGACGTAGTGATCCTAGATTTTGTTTCCGTACCTATAAATTGGACGGAATCTGAATGTTCAGCTAAGGCACTTGCCAAGTCCGGGCCGCTTTTAAAACAGGTCTTAGATATTCCATCCGCAAGAGCCTCTTCGATGGCTTGTGTGGCCAAGGGACTTTTCCCCACATGCACCAGTTCGTGGAGAAAAGACACTTCCAATGTTTCCACTGGAATTCCTGTAAATTCATCGTCAATTGGATAGAAAGTGATGAGACCCGAGGAATTGGTTGTGGCTAGTTTGTCACTTGGAAAGCCGGGAGTGCGGGATTGGCAGGCAATGGTCAGTCCGGCTAGTCCACATTGTTTTTTCTCCTGCGACAAACCAAAAATTGTTTGTTCGATATTTCCAATTCGCTCCCTCATCTGCCAATTTGCAGGCGCCACTGCTAGCTTCGACAAACAGCTTTGTAAAGATTGACCCTTGGAAGTTTTGGGGTCTAGAAATTCTTTGAATGCGAGAAACCTCTCTTTCCCAGGAAATTCATTGCAACTCGCATCAATAGAAAGCGCAGAAGAAGTTTCAGAACTGACTTCCGAATTCACTTTATCTACAACCGCTTTGAGAGAAGAGTAGGGAGTGTTTTTAGGGCTTTGCTGAGAAGTGCACTTCATGTCCAACCTAGTGGAATCTTTTAGATGTGAAAAGTAAAGCCTCTGGTTAGTGACAAATGCTCTAACAAAATTATACTTTTGATTTTTTAATGCCAATTCAATCGCAATCCGACGAGCTCCAAACCATTTTTCAACCACAACATTTGTAATGACACCTTTCTCAATTTTAAATTGAAAAGTTTCATTCCCATGATTGATTCGAGTCAGCGTCTGAGAGGACGAGATGTAGGAAGGCTGACTGGGATTTGAAGAATTATAAAAGAAAGCTGTCCTATTAGCGAAAGCAAAGTTAGGTCCGAGATAAATAAAAGCTAGACCTAAGCCAAGAGTTTTTCTGCTCCAAGGTATAAATAATGCGATACTCATTCCTTTGAATATTCAATCACTTTGGAAATGCATATGATTGTAACCATGTTGCAAATATTTATGGTAGTCCTGTTCAGTCTAAGTTCCTTTGCCTATGGACAGGCATATCCCGCATTTACCACTTTGAGTGCTCAATACAACCCTGTTATAAGCAGTCAAATTCTGGTCAAAAACATGCCCGGGTTTCATTCCCAAGATGGATTTCCTGGCTGTGGGGGATGGGCCGCATCAACCATTTTTTTGCATTATCAATGCAAAGAAGAGAATAAAAACTGCCCAAATCCGCCTCCGTCTCCCAAAGACATTCCTTCACCATTATTTATGTCTACCTTTGGGATCAAAGCCTCCGCAAATGCGCTGCCTTTTTCGAATCCAGATGGCCACTCAGTTGCTGGAGTGCTGCAGGGATTCAAAGACAAAAGTTATGCAAAATCTGACTCTTGTTACCCGTTTGATCAATTTGTTTCAGACCACAAGAATGACCGCGAAAAGATGAAAGATCTTTTTTTGAAATTAAAAACTGACTATGACAAAAGTAAGTCTGAAGGGACAGCCTGTATTGATTGTCTCGTAAGCGAACTCAATAAAGATTTCAGTTTCCAAAATAACAATGTGACAGATTTAAGAGCCACAGTAACGAAAGCACTGTCGGCTGAAAGCTTCGACAAATTTTTATATGCGATATTTATGAAAGATTGCAAGGCTGGAGTCTCGATAACAAAAATGTATGACATTCAGTTTTGGCCTCCCGAAAACACCAAGCCATCCTTTGAAGAGACAATGAATAAGGTCAAATCAGTTTTGAACGAGCAGCGTCCGTTTACCATCACTTCATGTCTTACTGAAATCAAGAGGGCTGCTCAGTGTTCAACTGCACATGGCTTTGTCATCTCAGGCTACAGGAAATATTGCAAAGGCGATGGCAAATGCCGGGAAGCTCTGAGGGTTCATAATTCCTGGGGAATGGACTGGCAAAAAGAAAACAATGATGGATGGGTAGATGCTGAGACTCTTTATAACCACATGAAGGAAACGCCTCTCTTTATGAATTACATCACTCCGCAAGGTACCTAGTGAAAATTGAACAAGAACCGATCCGTTTAAAATTTGTGAATTTAGATCAAATTCAACTCACAGGGTTGATGGTAGGGGTTCACCAGAAGAGCAGTTTTTCGGTGGCACCACGGGAAATTGAAATTTTGCAAATGATGAGTCAAGAATCGTCTATTGAGGCCATCGTTCAAACTTTCATTTCTCGTAAAATCTTGATCTCGTTTTTGAATCTTTATCAAATGATTCGTTTTCTCTTAGCTGAGCAATTGATTCAAAATGAAAGTTTTCATGCTTATTTCGGCGATCTGGAGGAATTACCTAAGTCTCCAATTCTAGACAAGATTAAAGATTTCTTCCACTCAGATGACAAATCGATCGATGAGATCCGAGAAGATCTCAAACGGATTCCATTTCTAAGATCTCTAGAGCCTGGCGTCCTCAATGTGTTCCTCGATCAAATGCGTCTGGTTGATGCGCCTCCAGGTATCATCGTCTGTCAGGAAGGACAGATGCAGCGCAGTCTTTTCATTCTCTTGAAAGGGGAAGCGGTCGTTATCAAAAGAAAAAATGCACCTCGGGCTCGCC
>JAYTZS010000203.1:0-4418 GCA_043741885.1 Bdellovibrio sp.
CTCCTTTTCGTCTTCCAGTCAGTCGGTTGTGGGTTTCGAACAGTCGAGAGATTTGATTCGGCAACTTTTGAAATCGACCCGAGAGTCTCAAGAAGCACCAAATCTTCCGGTCCCTCCAGACCTGACCTCTCTGAAAGACCAAGTCGAAAGTCAAATTCAGGCTGCACGTCTTTTGCCTGAGCAAAAGCGCTCTGTTGCACCTGCCACTGGAGAAAAGACTCGGCTCATTCCGGGAAATTTGAGCCAAGGCACTCTTGTCGTGTCGCTTGCTCAGCTCAACCTCCGGCAGATCATCGATCTTGGACATCAGTTTCAGTCGATCAGCCCCAGCGTGAAGATGACGGATCTTGAAATCCAAGCCAGTAACAAAAACGCGCATTATTTTGATGTGATTTACAAATTAGCAGTTCTTTCGGTGCCCTCTCAACTGGAGACCCCTGCGGATCCCATGCCTCCAGCCAAGAAAAATAAACGCTAATGGAACAAATTTGGAAATTCGGATCCTGGCTGTGGAGTCAAAAGTTCAAATTTATTCTGGCTTTGCTTGCGACAGTTGTCTTTACGTTTGTTCTTTTTCCATTTAGTGACTTAAGCGATTTGGTGAGCAGCCAAATTTCAACGGCGACGGCGAATCAGCTGTATGTCCAATTTGAAAAATTGCATATCAGTGTGCTTCCGGAAACTGGAGTGGCACTGGAAGATGTTTATGTCGAAGCTCAAGGGATGCCAGCGCTGAAAGCACGTGAGCTGGTCATCACTCCCTCGATCAGTTCGCTGATCACCCAGAAGCCTGCTGGAACGATCACTGCGAAAGGTTTCTTGAACGGAAATGTCGAGGTCTCCCTCAAGCCCGGCGCGAAATCGGACAACGGAGTCGAGCGGCAAAAAGTGACCTTGAATGCTACTCAATTGAGCCTTAATGAAATTCGAGAACTGGCGCAGCTGCCGGTTACTATAAAGGGCAACTTGGATCTCACTACCAGTGCTCTTGTTGACCTGAATTTTAAAGAACAGCCCGACATGGATGTTGTGTTAAAGATCAACCGCTTCGAGCTCCCAAGCGCTACTGTTCAGTCCATGATGGGCCCGGTCATGTTGCCAGAGTTGAAGCTTTCAACAGTTGAGTTCAAAGGACGCTTGTCTGCCGGCAGATTCGTAATTGAAGAAGGTACAATTGGCAAAGATGGCGACGAAGTCAAAGGCAGTGTAAAAGGAAATATTGGCGTCCAATTGCAAAAAGATGAACGCACTGGAAGTGTCCAAGCTTTGTTAGGCGCCTACACTTTCGACATTGATTTGAAGGTTAAGAAAAGTTTCCAAGATCGTGTCTCTTTGCTCTCCCTTTTGGACGCTTATAAAGTACCATCTGCTGAAGGTGCTCACTTTAAAATGCGAGTGAGCGGCCAATCTTTTCAGGCTCCTCCCAATATGAACCCTTTGCGTTAATTCGCCAGCCGGACACTTTTCCGACGAGAGCAGAAGACTCTGGAACCCCCGCCCGGCCGGGCTCTTGAAGGGAATCATTGACAGAGCGGCTTTCCAGTCAGAAACTAGGCAGCCGCTGCAAAAAAATCAATACTTTGCAGCCTGCTGGGGTTAGCTCAGCAATGCATTAACAAATACTCGGTCGAGTGACTGGGTGGAAAAGGATGTTCGTATGTCAGGAGTAAATAAAGTCATTTTGGTTGGAAGATTGGGAAATGATCCCGAACTGAAAACTGTTGGCAGTTCACAAACCGTGGCTCGTTTGAGTGTCGCGACCAGTGAGTCTTGGAATAACAAAGACGGTCAAAAACAGGAACGCACCGAGTGGCACAAAGTGGTCGTTTGGGGACGACAAGCGGAAAACTGCGGCAAGCATTTGTCAAAAGGACGTCAAGTTTACGTCGAAGGACGATTGCAAACTCGTTCGTGGGAAGACAGCACAGGCCTAAAAAAGTATACAACAGAGATTGTTGCGACGACTGTTCAATTTTTAGGCGCTGGATCTGGAGCTGGAGCTCAAGCTGGCAATGAGCGCCCAGCCTCAAATTCTGCAGGTGGAGCAGACGAGCAATTCAACGATTTTGGACCGGAGCCATCATTCGATAATTCAGCGGATGATATTCCTTTCTAGGCTCGTTTTTTAGGCTTGATCGAATAGCTGTATTCCCGAGTCAATGAACCTAGACCTTAGAGCCCCGAGCAACACTCGGGGCTTTTCATTTTAAAAACCAAGTTCTACAATCAATCCATGAACTTGCCTTTTTCACACCTTAAAGTAACAGCTGGCAAAATCTCGTATGTTGCAAAGAGAGTTGCAAGGAGAATTTCGGTCCAATCAGCGAAATCAATCGTGCTGATAGGTTTGATTCTTTCTGCCGGCTGTTCTGTTTATAAGTCGGCTGGACGAAAGAATTTCGAGAGCAAAGCTCCCGGGAACATTCGCACAGCAACGGGGGTAACGGCCTTGGCAACTCCAAGTGAACTCAACGCTGATGAAAATCCAAATGAGAACGACGTAACTTGCTGGAACCAGCCGGCAAGCGACCCCCTTTGGCAAATCGAGAAAGACACGACTTTGACTGTGATGGCAGTCGGAAATGATGAAATTCAGGTTTGTCTGAAAATGCAATAACTGAAGGAGCCGCATGCGAGCCCGAACATTCAATCTATTTTTTTCAATCCTGACAGGTCTGACTGTCCCGACAGTGCTCATCACCTCGACAAATTGTTTTGCTGCAACAGTCACTCAGGTGAAGGGAACCAAGTTGTTGATGACCACTGAGGGATTGAATCTTTCACCCGGTAGCGAAGCCTATGTCCTCGACAGCTCTAATAAAAAAATTGCACTTGTAGTGATCAAACAAATCAAGGGTTCAAAAGCCTTGGCAGAAATCGTCAAAGGACGAGCGGTTGAAGGCGGACAGGTAGTTGCAAAATCTGCAACAGCCAGAGCAAGAACTTCAACGCCATCTCCCTCTGCATCTGCTTCTGCTTCTTCCGCCAACTCCCGAGCTGGCAGGGAAAAATCCTTCTCTAAAAAAGGACGAAATGTTGGAGGTATTTTGGCTGGCCTCGGGATGAATTCACTTTCATTAACCGTTCAGAACGCCACGACTTTGCAAAAAGAAGATGTAGTCTTAAAAGATATGAGCTTCAGTTTGAAAGGTTTTTACGACTATGATTTTATGCCGGAAATGACGATTCGGGCAGCTGTTGGCCTGGAGACTTTTACAGCCAAAGGCAGCACGACGGCTTCTATTTGTGATGGCGGCACCACGTGCAGTGTCGCTTTTAATTATTTAGCGCTCGAGGGCTCAGCTCATTACAATTATCTGACCGGAAAAACCAAAGCTTGGGTTGGATTAGGTTACTCCTTCCTGGTGCAAGTGAGTAAAGCGAACACCATTCCAAATCTTGCTGCGGACAGCTCCACCAATCAAGAAATATTGATTTCAACGGGCGCTGACTTTTGGTTGAATTCGGCCAGCTTTATTCCAGTGGTGGTTGAATATGGAATGTTTCCTGGAAGCTCAAATGTTGCTGCCAATGCAATTTACATTCGTTCCGGTTATGGAATGACCTTTTAATTTTTTGTTTTAATTTTTTGTTTTTAATTTTGGCTTTTAGTTTTCAGTCAGACGAGAGACGCCAATCACTCCACGAATTTTCTGCAGATCAAAAATCACTTGGTTCAATTGCTGAGTGTTCTTCACACTGATATCGAAAGTCGCAACTGCCTTGGAGTCACGAGTGGTTCGAACTTGCGCATTGTGGATGTTGATTCCCTGAGTAGAAAAAGCTTCTGACATCGACTTCAACAATCCTGGAGTGTCTTGAGAGAGAACTCGCACTCGAACAATTCTTTCGTGTCCGCTGTCAGCCGAATTCGCAGTCCACTCCACATCCAGCTTTCGCATTTGATCAAATTCGAATGCTTTGCGACAGTCTGACCGATGAACTGTGATTCCTCGTCCTCTGGTAATGAAGCCTACGATGGGATCCCCTGGAATAGGGTTACAGCATCTGGCATAATGAACCAGGACATCTTCCATTCCACTGACGGCGATGAGAGAGCCCGTCTTTCGCGCTTTTTGAGTCGCAGCTTTAAAAACTTTTTCTAAAAATGAGCCTTCTTTTTTCGGTGCTTCATTGGGCTGATTGAGCAGCTCCGGTGCTAATTTTTCCACGAGAAAGCGCGTCTCTAATTTTCCATAACCAACCCGGACCAAAACTTCGTCGTCATCGTGAATGCCATTATCTTTTTTAAATTTTTCAAACAACTCGCCTTTTAAATACTTGGAGGCAGCCGCACCGAATTTTCTGAATTCTCTCTCGAGAAGTTCTTTGCCCAGAGCTAGCGAACGCTTTCTTTGCTCTTCTTTGACATACGCACGAATTTTTGTTTTTGCCTCATTAGTAACGCAGTATTTGAG
>JAYTZS010000204.1:0-4416 GCA_043741885.1 Bdellovibrio sp.
GGACCCAAAAGTTTTTTGAATTCGGAAATAACAAAATGAGGTTCTGAATCACTTCCGCCAGCCATTCCCACGAGAATGTCCCAAATTTCCAATTTGTTCTTACTATGAAATTGAGCCATGGATCGTTTTAGAAATTTCAGTCGCTCTTCTGGATCTTTTCTCTCTCCGCGAACAGCAAAAATAATCAAGCCCTTTGCCAACAGAAAATGCAAAGCCTTGTAAGTAGTTTCAGAAGGAAATTTATTTTCGTCCATTAGCTCGCTTAAAGTGCGTCCACTGGTAATGAAATCAACAAATCCTGAAAAGTGGGATAACAGCGGCAAACGCAAGGCTGGATGTTTAGGTGAATAAGTTGACGATTTCCCTATGCTGTAATTTCCCCATTGAGTGTAATGAGCCTGCAGCCATTCTGGAGAAATTTTAGCAGCTACCCAATCATGAAGAAAAATAGAGAAAGTGTCAGAATCAATAAAGGGATGTGTCAACTCGACGTCAGTGGCAACAAAATTAATCTTTAGAGGAACATCCACGATTGTCCGAGAAAGTCGGATGCTCATCTGATTGGCCAGAGCGATATCAAAAGCATGCGGACTGAGAAGATTGCCATGGATCAATCTCTCACCCAACTTTTTTTGACTTTTAGTTGAAAGAGCTTCTTTTAAATCTTCGGGATTGAGATATCCAGCTTCAATTAAAAGTTTTCCAAGTTGAGTGGATTGGTCAACGGTATCGACTGCCACAATCTTACCTTGGGAAAAGGAAATACCGAGCACTTCGGATTTGGAGTTCACGAGGTTGAGATGTCCAGTTGCCGCCGTCTCCACCATCAAACTGTAGAGGTAGGGCAGATCATAACCGTGAATCTCTTCTAGGGCCTCAATCGCTTTTCGCTTTTCGCGAACCGAGACTTGGGTCTTGTTAAACAGCAAATAAAGAGCTTTCCTAGGAGACTGTTCTTCTTCTCGAGCAACCGTAATGCTGCTCCTGTGAACGCAGTCCAAAGCTTCTTGCAAACCAAAGGGTTTTTTCAAAAATGCCAGGGCTTTTGTGCTTCTCAAAGTATCTTTGATCATGGCTGAATCGGTAAAAATTCCGCTCATCATCACAACCGGAAGAGCTGAGACAGGAAACTTTCTACGGATGGATTCGACAAAATCAACTCCACTGCCGTCAGGGAGAAGGCAGTCAACAAACAAGGTTGTGACTGGGTTTTTATGAATGTATTCGAGGGCTTCATTTACTTTTTGAGTCATGTAAACTTCAAAGCCCGATTTCTCGAAAGCTTTTTTCATGGCACTGGCTAAAGTGCTGTCGTCCTCTAAAATTACGATTTTACCCTTAGCCATAGAAACACTCACTCCTAGAGGCTTTTCGGCAAAAAATGATAAGAGATTGAACTTTTGCATCAAATAGAAGCAAAGTCCAAGCGGCCAACAAGACTTTTGCCGAGGAAAAGATTGGTTGTCCCAACTTGAGATGTCCCTCAGACCTAGACTATTTTGCTAAGCCTATTTTGCTAAGCCAGGATTGCCACTATTTTTTTAGAAACTTAAAATACTTGGCTTCGACAACGTCCATTTCCATAGAGTTGCCTTGGTCATCAGTGATCGCTGGTGGATTCTGCAACCCCTGAAGAGTGTACTCTTCGCCCAACTTAAACAAAACATTCTTTTCAGTCCCAGATTCATCACTGTAAAAAGGGACGTAAAAGGACAGCACTTTTCCTTGGTCAGGCAAGAATCCTTGAACCATATTGATTTGATCTACAATGATTTTAGGGCACTCATGATATTCAACTGGAGCTGCCTTGGAAGTTCCAATCCATTTGATCCACTCTCGAATTCCACAAGAATTTATCGACTTGATCTCACCCAAATGGAACTCGACAGCTGGAGCACCCTCAAGAGCAAAAGACGTGAAATCGGCATCTTCGTCGATGACGCCAGCCACTTGAACTTTCCAAGGGCTTCCACTTTTATCAATTTTTAAATCAAATTTTTCCATGCGTCCTCACTTTGCTCCGACATTGATTATACTTCGGTTCCGTGAAACCAATGTAGACTTTTTTTCATCTGTGTCCGTTGAAGATTACTAATTCCAAGTGGAATCAAACAAGTCACTTTTGTTTGAGTTCCCGGCAGCACGCCGAGGATCACACAAGTGCTGTGTTCAAACAAGATGATACATCCCAACCCAGCTCCCTGAGTGAGGTCCATGTTCATCATTGCGCCTGCGCCGTTACGATACACATCATTCATTCGATTCAAGAGTTTTGAAATGTCCAAAGATCCATAACAATCTGTGCAAGAGATTTGCAAAAATCGCTCGGTTTGGATCAATTCGATCTGAGAAGGTCCTCTCACTGAAAGAGCCTCTCCTGCCTTTAGGTCTTTTGCTGCTTCTCGAGGAGCATCCAAAAGTGCATTCAAATAAAGCTCTTCGATTATGGCGTTTGCTGAGTCCTCGAGAGACTGGCTGCCCATTTGACGGATCCGAGCTAAGGTTTTACTTTTCAAATGTGGCTTGTCAGATGCTGTTTCAAAGCAAATGGTTTCCTGCACCAAACTGGGCTCTGGAGAAAATTGAAATTTTTCGCTAAAGTAGCTCTGTGGTTTTTCTGCTAACCGGGCAGTAGCCAAAAGATCTTTGTCAAAATAACCATCGTTTTTTTGCAACAAGAATTGGCATTTCTTCTCGATACTCTGATAGACCACATCGGACGGCTCCAACTGCTGATCGACAAAGACCACCGGACCCTCTCCGACGATGCCATTGTATTGAAGTGGAGTCACTGAAACAGAGCCAAACCGAGACACCGTCTCTTTTGAAATTTCCTGTTGAAACTCTGGACTTAATTCCAACAACTTCATGAAGGCCCCCGAGTGTCTTGGATCATAAAGAAGGTGATGTCATCTTTGAGAGGTGCTTCTTGACGAAAAACTGAAAATTGATTGACCAAATTTTGAACCGAGTCCCCGACCAAAGGGTATTTGTTATTCGATTCCAAAATTGCCTTAATAAACTCCCTCTCACCCCAAGCCTTGTGCTCGAGATTTTGAATATCGGAAAGACCATCAGTGAAAAAAAGAATTCGGTCACCTGGGTCCATGCTTATTTTAACCTGCTGATATTTCGTCTCCCGAGATTCACCTAAACGCGGATTGATCACATCATTTAGAGGAATTAAATCCTTTTTTCGCATGGGCTCTGACTGCAATTTCATTAAAAAAGGCGCTTCGTGACTGGCATTGGCATAAGTCAATTCGTGAGTTATTTGATCATAGCACGCCAAGAAAAAAGTCATCATGATTTGACCTTTGCTCACGTCAAAAATGGCCCGGTTCATCAACTCGAGCGCATGCCCAGTTTCCACATCCAGTCGCTCAATAATAGTCGCTGCGGATTTTGCCGCACTGGTGATCAGAGCAGCGGGTGCGCCATGCCCTGTTGCATCCCCGATCCAAAGGTAGATTTTTTTATCGACTTCACAATAGTGCCACCAATCTCCACCGCACTCACTGGCTGGTTCGTAAAACCCAGCTATATCTAGGCAAGGTAAATTCGCAAAAGCTGCTGGAAACAAAGTTTCTTGCACCGTCCGCGCCGTTTTTAGCTCGGATTCCATTCGAGCTTTCTCTGCCGTCTCACCCATCAACCGTGAGACCTCAGTAGCCATGGCATTAAAGGAATCTCCCAGGCTGCCGATCTCGTCATTTGACTGAACCTTCACTCGGATTTCAAAATCTCCCATTGCCACTTTTTTAGTTGCGACAAAGAGATCTGTTAAAGCACTGGTCAAACGAGCCGAAGCAAACAAACTGACAATTGTGGAACCTGAGATCAATAGCACAAAGAAAACCAAAGAGGTGCGAATCAGATCTTCGACCGCTTGGAAAGCAGCGGCTCGGTCAACCAAAGAGATCACAGTCAAATCTGCAAAATTCACCTTGGAGAAGGAGGCCAATAAGCTTTTATTGTTATTGCCTAACCCCTCAGCAGTTCCAAAGGAAAGTTTCTGGGTGAGAGGTGTGGTTAAAAAATCCAAAGGCATTTGAGCTGAAAGATAAGTTGCTTCACTTTGAGTGGGCCCAAATAAAACAAGTCCCTGGTCATTAATTAAAAAAACATCCGAATTAGAGCCGCTGTGGAAACTACTCATCAAACTGGGCAGCTGGCTAAGGATGAGAAAGAAATACTGGTCAACTCCGCTCTCTTCCCCGACTCTTTCGACAATTAAAACTCTGTCGTCTTTAAAAGGAACTCGAACCAGCCGGCCCCGGCTCGACGCTTCCGTGAGAAGTGGTTCAAGACTTCCAAAACTTTTCAAATCTTGATCCGCCAGATGAGCGGTTTTTTCATTTTGCGACAACTTTTCAAATTGGTTGGCATCGGTTTTACGAAAGACCGCAATCCATT
>JAYTZS010000205.1:0-12097 GCA_043741885.1 Bdellovibrio sp.
GAGAATCAAATTGTTTCTGGTCATCAGCCTTTAAGGTGGCGTCTTGGCTATACGAGAAGTATTGTATTTCCTTTATCTGATCATCTTTTGTTGCAGTTAACTTTGAATTAAAACATTGTTTATGGGTTACAGTCGCCTGAAGCTCTGTTTGTTAAAACTTCGGCAGATCTTTTACACGATGCCAAACCATTTTCGAAATTACATTCACGAATAAATCGCACAGGCAAAGTGCATTTATCTGTCTTCAGAATATAGACATCTCGTTCTACAGAGTCTGGAGTAATTGAAATCAAAGCTCCCTTGTTTTTAAGAATCTCCAAATTTGTCCCGAAATCTAAGATCGTTTGGAGCGCATCACGATCATGTTGAAATTCAGTTTCAGGAACTCCACCGCTCGCGTTCGGTCCAGCAAAAGATTGAAGTGAAAACAACAGGCAAAGCAAGAGACAAGTCCGTAGAAAAATCATCTTAATACTCTCTTTGGAAAGGATTTAAATTAATCATCGTTATCCCACTAAAAAGCCTAACGCTACACATTAATATTATAAATTAATTCTCGAGTTCGATTATGATAAATAAACGATGAGGCGTTATGACGAACGTATTTGATTGCAGCACGTACAAGGATTTTTTAAGGTCAATTTTAAGGGAGAACTCTGACAAGAGGGGATTTCAGGCCTCGCTAGCAAAATCGGCATTTTGCCAGCCATCTTACCTATCCCAGGTGCTTTCTGAAAAGGCGGATTTGCTGCCAGACCATGCCGCAGGGATTGCCACCTACCTCGAGTTAAATGACAGCGAGACAGAGTATTTTCTTAATCTAATTCTGTTGGGAAGAGCGAAGATGGCGCCGCTAAAGAAATTGCTCACGAAAAAACTGGCGGCTGATAAAAGTAATTATTCAAAATTATCTGGAAGGGTTTCAAGTGGAACAGGCGTTTCACAGGAGGTTGAAAATTTCTATTACTCCTCTTGGTTCAGGGCTGCCATTCACATTTTAACAAGCGTACCTGAATTTCAGACAGTCAAGGCGATCAGTCAAAAACTAAACTTACCAACTTCAAAAATTTCAAGCTCTCTATAAAAAATGGAGAAGCATGGACTGGTGCAAAAAAATGATGGCCTTTGGCAATACCATCAGGGCGCAACTCATTTAACAAGTGACTCCATCATGACGGAAGCCAACCACACGCATTGGAGACAAAAAGCAATTCAAGAAATTCAATTTGATAACGATTTCTCTCTTCATTACACATCCGTGTTTTCACTTTCCAGGGCTGATACAACTTTGCTTCGTGAATTTCTTTTGAAGTCGATTGCTGAAGCGAGAAAGATTTCCGATCCGTCCGAGTGCGAGCAGGCATTCTGTCTGAATTTGGACTTTTTTGAAGTCTAGGATTATTTTCATTTTGAGGAATCCAACGTTTGGTCTAAATTTGAACCGAATCAAAAAGAGGAATTTCTAAAACTTTCTCCTTGTAGCCCTTGAACTTCAAGATGTCTTGAAACTGTTCGGATCCGATGCCAACAAAGACATCTGCACAATCGTGCCCGAGAATAAGTGAAACCGATAGGAGCGAATCCGCTACGTCTGCGTTATTTGGGAGACACCTACGGGTTGCTCGATGGAGTCAAAAATGGTTATGGAAAGGGATTTTGCCTGTCCACATTATCGAGAACGAAAAAGATTTAGAAATTCTGGAACCCAAGCGAATTCTCAAAGTTCCGGTCTACCTTCAGTTTTATATTCAGCCTTGCTATCGACGACTGCATGGAATTTTTCTGTCTGAGATAAAGCTTTTATTTAGCGAAAGACTTCGCCAGGATAGGTGATTGCAGGCTGGTAAACTGAACTTGGTCAATCATTCACTTCTGTGGATTCAAAAGACCTACTTTCCTAAAACCTAGTTTCGAATTCCAAACACTGGACACTCGACCGATATTACATTTGTGGACAGAACTGATTTCGCTCTTGAGCGGTCAATTCAAATTTTGGATCAGGCCGGAAACTTCGAATGGAGTCAATGACTGTTTGATATTGAAGTTGGGGTGCAATTCCCACTTTCCAGTACTGCACAGCTTTTTCTGTCGGCATATTACAGAACTGCATCAATGAAGTGGCTGCGACCAATCCTGTTGCATGAATTCCATACCAACAATGAACAAAAATAGGTTCATGGTTTGATTTGATCGAATCATAGATTTGCTGATGAATCGAATTGAGGCCTGTTCCCGAATAGCTAGAAGATTGGTAGGACATCGATCCCTTCGCGCAAGTCGTCTTTGAAGGGCCGGCAAATCCAGTTTTATACAGATATATCGCTGTTCCCATGCCCTCTTCGCAAAGCGCCTGCAGTTGCCCGTGATTCAATGGAGAGCGTTTGTTATAGGCACCACCGCGATAGAGAATTCCAGGAAGCACTTCTCTGTAATCGTGAACTCCACCCATAATTTCGCCGGTCTGATAGAGAGACGAGGCTTCGGCGCTCAAACTCCCAAGGCAGGCAAAGGCAAAAGCAAAGGCGAGGGCAGAAACGGACACCAGCTTCATCAAATCTCTTTTTAAAGGTCGAAACATCGGAGGCTCCTTAGAAGCATATTTAAAATCTAAACTAAAATCTAAACACTTAAACCACTTTGATACTGTGCAAAGTGTGGCTCGATAGCACCGAAATCCAGGCTCGTTTATTTCGAAAGATCACTAGCTGCAGCCGACCTCTGAAACCGGAACTTCTCTTCCAGAAGGAGCCAGAGTCCCTGGCTTCAAATCAATCAATAAATCGAATCTGATCTGGCCTGCCTTACAGCTGTTCTGAAGGATGGCAGCCGCTTGTTCGGCATTCAATACGATCATTTTCATTTGGGCGTCATCGAGAAAAAAATCTGTGCTGAGATGTTGATACATTTCACCTTGTGATTTGAAGTCATTAACCAAGGCAAGCAAGCGGCGATAAGTCCGGGGACTCATGTGCCGAAGATTTTCGAGCATCTTTGTGCGCTTGGTGAAGTTCGTGTACTGAGGCCTTCCGCCGGCATCATTGTCGCCAATCCAAGTTCGCTGAACTAGCAATGCATTTTGATCTTTGATTGCATCTGGCTTTGGTATTTGGTCCATTTTTGATCGAGTCAACTTGGAACTGTCTGGAAGACTTTGCAAAACTCCATTGGAATCAGTCGTATACCAAACCCAAAGGTAATCAATATTTCCGATTCGGTCCTGCTGGCCCATCACATAGTCCATCAAGGCTATTTCGCTGATTTCATTCATCCAGAAAAGCATTTGAAGCGAATCCGGATTGCCTGTTGCTGCGCGGATTTTGGCATCAGCCTGAGCACGTCCATCAGCCATTGCAGAAGCCAAATCTTTTGGACTTTTCAGAGCTAGAAAAGGCATTGTTTTTTGAAAATCAAAGTTCTGTGCATCACCCCAGGCAGAGCGAATGCCATTCACTTCAAGTCCGTACCTCTCGCCCTTGTCTTTCAAAATCACTCCGTAAATCTGCGAGAGATCTGGCAAGAATAATTCGCGAACAGGGCTATAAGCTGAGGGCGTGACTTCAGCTCGTTTTAACAAATCCCATGCAGCCGCATTCATAGCAGATTGAGGATGTTTGGGGGCATTGGTGATGCGGTCATAATGGGCTTTGCGGTCCATCGATCTCATCACTGCAACTGGAGCCGTCACGGATGTCTCTAGAAAACGCGACAGCTGATAATAGATGGCCGAAGAAGGCGCAAAGGTTCCACTTGTTGAATGCGCATTCATTGTGGTTTTGAATTTGGCAATCGACTTTGCCTGATTGTCTTTCCCAAGCGGACAGACTTTAGCTTCATAAGTCTTTGTGTCTTCGGGACGTCCTTCCAAACTGTGAACAATTGTTCCAGCACTGGTCGACCAAGTTTTCGGACACAGAGCGAGCTTTGAATCGTAGAAGTCCAAAGCGCAAAGTTTCGCTTCTTGTTTGGCGTCAGCTTTCTTCGCTTCTGGTGATCGAACGTCTCCAGGAATTGCAGAGTTTCGATAGCAGTTTTCGACCAGTCCGTTGGGAGACCGATGCTGATCAACTTCAACATTCGAAGCAAAAAGGAGCTGAGGCGCCATTGCGGAAAGGACTCCAATAGTTGCCAAACAATTTTTAATTGAGTAATTCATACGTCTCACTTTCAGGACCAAAAGGTTTCGCTGCTTCCACTTCAATCTTTAAGCCACGTCAGTTTTCAGCAGACTCATCACGAGAATTCAATGAGTTGGCCCTTTCCAGGGCTCCGATCCATTTGTATTTTTGCGTCTAATGCTCTTTTAGAGCATTTCATAGTGATGAGGCTTTGAACAACAGGGACGAAAAAGAGCCGTGATTCGACGTAGATCGACTGAAACTCCTCTGCAGCATTCGTTGGGTCGGGCGAAAAGAAGCCCTGTAGGTCCTCACATTCAGGCATTGGGTGTGCATTTCATCAAAGAATGTTGAGGAGAAATAATTTATGAGATTGAAAACTCTGGGCGCATTGCTTTTGACTGTCGCAATTCTCTCTAGCAAGTCCTTTGGCTACGAACCCATGACTTATGATCGGGCTATTGAAACTATCGGGGTATCTGCTTCAGACAGTCCTGAGATAATCACAAAAGTGTATCGAAAATTGGCTGGCGAGAAAAGCTGCGATGGACGCCAGAAAAAGATTGCAAGAAGCGGCTCAAGAGGCACGGCGAAGATATTCAGTCGATATTGCAGCGGCCCTCCGTGTGGGTCAGATGGGCGCTCAAAATCTCAGCAGGCCGCAGGATGTCTTATCGATGTTGAGCTATCGCATGGAGAGTGCTCAAATCACTCCTGAACTTGCTTACCTTATCTATCGTGAAATGGTGAAAAAATATGGTATGGCTGAAATATTAAAACTTTTTTCGCTTTCAAAAGAGTTGAGGATAATTCAAGACATGGTTTACGAATTCACAGGCAGAAGGCCAATCACAGAAGGTATGGATAAGCTGATACAATCAAGCGTCGAGAATATCAGACAAGCTAAAAATGAGCAACAACTCGAGCAGGCGGCGAAAGTTCTGCGAGCTCATTTTGGTCAAATTTCAAATGCCTCGAACAAATGGAAGTTAGAGCTCGCAGCTGTATTGAAACTTCATAAGAATCACCAAGTAGAATGGGACGACGTTTTACAGTTCGATCAAGCTCCTAAACATTACTATATTTGCTGGGAACAAGATCTAAATGTTGTTGCAAGCGCGGGTTCAGATTCTAGTCTCCCTTTTGGTGCTGGCGGGCTGGTTTTTTGAGGTGGAGGTCTTAAAGAGCGTTGTTCCTGGTTATATTTCGATGAAAGCCAACACGGCCATTGCAATATTGGCATTTTCTTTGGTTGCGGTCCTGACAATTTTGGACTTGGAAAAGAAAATAAAATCGAAAATCCCAGTGGTCGGCTTGCTTTTATTCGCTGCTTCGATCGCTGCTCTGACCCTAGGTGAGTATTTATCTGGAGTAAATCTTGGAATTGATGAATTTCTGTTTAGGGACCTAGAAGGCATTGGCAAACAATATCCTCCTGGAAGGTTGGCGCCGATCTCGGCCAGGCGTTTGATTTTGGCTGCGATCTTCGTTCCACCAATTGTCAATTACATCGAATTTTCGGACCAGCATGCTGGATATTACGGAGTCGATTTCGGAATTTTATTGCGAGTGCTTGGCAGCATGATATTTTTTGTTGTCATGGTCCTGCGAAATTCTGAAGAACTTTCTCGGGCCGAAGAGGATCGAATCAACGCCATGGCGGCCGTCGTGCAAAAGGAATCAGAAAGAGCGAGGTTGCTTGCTGAGAAAGTCGCCGCCGTGAAGCGAGAGCAGAGCGAGCTTGAACTGCGCCGAGAATTGATTGAAGCCAAGCAGAAAGTCGAAAGAGCGGCTGGAGCCAAATCTGAATTTCTGGCCAACATGAGCCACGAAATTCGCACTCCCCTAAGTGGAATTATCGGGATTGCCGATCTTTTAGCCGACACACCTTTAAATGAGTTGCAGCTAAAATACATAGAGACATTGCAAGCTTCGGGAAGCGGTCTTTTAATGATCATCAATGACATTTTAGATTTTTCAAAAAGCGAAGCCGGAAAAATCGAATTAGAAAATGTGGATTTCAATTTGAAATCCGTATTGCAGGGCCAAGTCAACCTCCTCGGAGCCCAAGCGAAACAAAAAGGTCTGGCACTGAAGCTGATATTTGATGTGAAAATTCCGTCTCATGTGAATGGAGAACCTGGTCGAATTGGACAGGTGTTGTTGAACTTGATTGGAAATGCAATCAAGTTCATTCCAGCGGAAGGCTCGATTGTTGTTCGAGTTGAGGCGATTGAAACAAAATCAAACAAGCAAATCGCAGTGCGCTTCAGTGTTGAAGATTCTGGAATCGGACTGTCGGCAGAGTCTCAGGCGAAGCTCTTTCAGCCCTTTGCCCAAGCCGACGGATCCACTTCGCGCAAGTACGGCGGAACCGGCCTCGGATTATCTATCAGTCTAAGCCTAGTCAAATTAATGGGCGGCCAAATTGGGGTCGAAAGCCAAGAGCACAAAGGCTCGACTTTCTGGTTCACAGTCAACCTAAATGAAATTCAGAAAAGTAAGATGCCCGACTCTACAAATACGCCGAGCTCGATTGTGTTCCAAGACTTGCAAAAGAGCGATCAGCAGATCCGGGTCCTTGTGGCAGAGGGCAATGTGATCAACCAAATGATTGTTATGGCCCATCTGAAGCATCTCGGTACTGAAGGTCAAACCGTAGCGAATGGAATAGAAGTGCTTGAAGCCCTTCAGATGAGAAGCTTTCAATTGATTTTAATGGATTGCCAAATGCCCGAAATGGACGGCTATTTAGCCAAACCTTTCAAGCGAGAGGCGCTTGGCAAATTGCTCAAAACTTGGCTTTCGGTCAATCACAAAGCCGCCTGAAGTCCATTGCAGTTGCTGCTTAGCATTTGAAATCTAAGAGCCAGTCCTTGGCTCCTCGAGTTTCTGGGATTACAGTGTCAGCCTATGGCATCTCACCAAGAGTTCATTCGTCTAGAAAACATTCATAAAAATTATCAATTGGGACAAACCACAGTTCCGGCACTTCGCGGTCTTGATCTGACTTTGCATAAAGGCGAGTTCACAGCTTTGATCGGCGCCAGCGGCTCTGGAAAAACCACTTTGCTCAATTTGATCGGCTGCTTGGACCGAGCCGATTCCGGAAAAATCAGCATCGACGGCCAAGATGTTTCCGGCTTGGCAGAAAAAGAATTAGGTGACTTGAGAAATCACAAAATTGGCTTTATCTTTCAATCCTTTCATTTGATTCCGGTTCTAAATGTCTTTGAAAATGTCGAGTTGCCACTCACTCTCCGTTCTGAGTTCTCCGGAAGCGAGCGAAAGGTTTTGGTAGAAGAGGCTCTTAAGGATGTTGGCATCGAGTCCTTTGCGCACCATCTGCCGGACCAACTTTCAGGCGGTCAGCGGCAACGTGTTGCCATCGCCAGAGCTCTGGTAAAAAAACCAAGCCTGATTTTGGCTGATGAGCCGACAGCCAATTTGGATTCGGAGACAACTCGCAAGGTGATTGATCTGCTGTTTGAACTGAATCAAAAACGTGGCGTCACTTTTTTCTTTTGCTCGCATGATGCCAACCTGATTCAGCGAGTGGCGCGAATTCTGAGAATCCAAGATGGAAGGATTGAAGCCGTTTCATGAATCTTCTTTGGCGCTTGTCCTATCGAAATCTCTTTCGCAACCGGCGTCGCAGTCTCACCACTGGGATTGCCATCGTTGCTGGATTTGTCGGGCTCTCGCTCCTAGGGGCCTACATCTTCCGAGTGCAAAAAGGACTTCGTGCCAACACGGTCTACATCAATTTGCAGGGGCACTTGCAGATCTACAGAAAAGATTCGCTTGAAAGCTTCTCTCTGACTCCGAAGAAATATTTGATCGGCTCCAGTTTAGATCAAAAGCTCGATTCGATTTTACAAAAGTATTTGCCGCAGATTGAATTTCAAAGTCGCATCCTTTCTGGCTCGGGTTTGATTGTCGCGGAGAAAATCTCTCAGCCCTTTTTAGCAATTGGATTTGAGCGGGAGATTTTGCCGAGGGCTCTGCACCATCCGAGTGTTGAGCAATGGGCTAAGAACTGGTCCAAGCTCACCCTGGAAGGTTTAAGTCCTGAACTGTTAAGAAACTGGCATTTGATTTCGATCACTCCTCGGATTGCAGAAATAATCAATCGGCCGAAGGACCTCAAAAACTTAAGCGAAGAGCAAAAGTCAGTGCAACTGGTGACTCAGTCTTTTGAAAACGACCTCAACGCAGTCGATGCTGATTTAGGATTGCTGCACACAACCGGCATTGCGATGGCCGAAGACAATTCGATTCGCGTTTCTCTGCAATTGATTCAAAACCTATTGGCCACCGACGGCTACGAAGACCGAGTGCTTTTTCTCAAGGACGAAAGCCAGGCTCTGGCAATGAAGGAAAACCTTGAGCAAGATTTCCAATCACAAAATTTACCCCTTGAGGTCATTCATTTTACTGAAAGCGCAGCTGGGCAGTTCTATGTTGGCTCGATGAATTTTCTATACGTCATGGCATCCTTTTTTGTATTTTTGATCTGTAGCATGGTGATTTTGTCCGTGGTCAACTCATTGACACTGGGAATTTTGGAACGCACTTCGGAGCTGGGAACGTTGAAGGCCCTGGGTTTTTCGAACAATCAGATTGTCGGCTTGTTCGTTCGAGAGTCGATCTGGTTATCAGGGATCAGCATCGGCTTTGGTTTGGTCCTCGCTCAACTAGTGGCCCGAGTTGTCAATGCAGCCAACATTCGCTTCACTCCACCGGGGATTGAAGGCGACATTCAGTTTTTGCTGGATCCCGAAGCTTCGCTGTTTGCTGCTTTAGCTTTGCTCTTGTTCCTCATTGCGGTGCTCACGTCTTTTCAAGTATCGAGACGAAAAATAAATAGGACGGTTATTGAACTTTTAACTGAAGCTGGAGTGTAATTTGAAAATCAAGTCAGACCAATTCCTCTCTCTGTTTCTCAGGCTTCTGGTGACGGTGGTGCCTGTTTTCGCGATTGCCTTTCAGGCTCAGGCTGACGTTGCGTCTGATCTTTTGAGAGAGTCGGATCGCAGCCGCGGCGGAGTGAAGGAAGGACTCACTTGGAGTCTGACTTTAGAAAACACCGAAGACGGGGAGGCAACGACTCGTCAATTTTTAGTCAATGCAAAAGGCAATGACGCTCTTGTCGAGGTCACAGCACCTGCTCGGAACAAAGGTGAAGTTTATTTGTTCAATGATCGAAACATGTGGTTTTACAAGCCAGGTTTGAAAAAACCAGTAGCGATCTCCTCTCGGCAGAAACTGACCGGTCAAGCCGCTAATGGTGACATTGCCAGTACCAATTACGCTCGGGACTACACGGCCAGCTTAGAAAAAACTGACACCTGGAACGGCGAGAAAATGCAAGTTCTCTTGCTCAAGGCCAAAGCCGACAATCTCACCTATGATCAAATCCGTTACTGGATTAGCAGTTCGACCAAGCTGGCTCGGCGGGCTGAGTTTCTAACCCTAGAGGGGAAACCGTTTAAAATCGGCGAAATGGAGTACAAGAATTTTATTTTGCTCAATGGAAAGAAGAACCCCTTTGTCAGTAAATTGACCATCACCGATGCGAAATTCAAAGACAACAAAAGTGTGATCACCTACAAGACTCCAAAATTTGAGGATCATTCGACCAGTCTTTTCAACGTCAACCGGTTGAGCAGGTAAGCCGTGCTTTATTTGATTGCACTTCGAAATGTCAAAGTTCATTGGCGGCAAAGTTTGGCCGCATTGCTTTCCATTTCGGCTGCTTTCTTTTCTTTCGTTTTATTTCAAGGTTATATGTTGGACGTTCGTTGGCAGTATTTGGATGGGCATCGAAACCGAACTATGTACGGAGATATGATCATTCAAAATAAATTGGCAAATTCAGTGGAAGCACAAAAACATCCTTGGGCTTTCAACTTGTCAAGCTCAGATCAAGCTGTGATCTCTCAAGCTCTAGACAAACGAAAAGAGGAGATCGAAGGTCATGTTCGATTTCTCAATTTTCAAGGAATGGTGGCAAATGGCAAGGCCTCTAAAATTTTTTTAGCACAGGCGGCTGATGTCGAAATGGGAGCTAAGGTTCGCGACAACTGGGCTTGGAATGTTGTTTACGGGGAGCCCTTGCAAATCACAAGGATTTCAAATCCAGTCGTGCTTGGTCAAGGGTTGGCCCGACAACTAGGATGTGCGCCCGATCAGAAAATTTACTCATTGAGAGCTGAGGGCGGTTATCCTTCGGAAACTCGTCCTTTTCACTGTCGAAGATCTGACTTTCAATTTTCAGTGACAACGGAAAAAGGAAATCTCAATGCCATGGATTTCGAAGTTTCAGGTTTGATGGATGCTGGATACAAAGATATCGACACAAGGTACGTGATGATGCCACTGAATTTGGCGCAAAAACTATTGAGCACTGATCGAATCACCTTTTGGACGGCGAAACTGAAAGATCCGAAAAATTCAACGCATTTCATCGAAGATTTGAATCGAGAAATTTCTGCTGCCAATCCGCAACTGCAGGCTGTGGACTGGCGAGATCATCGACTTGGTGAGCTTTACAATCGGACCATGAGCTTGTTGAATATTTTTCGAAATTTTGTCATCACCGTAGTGGCTTTTATCTCTGTGCTCTCGGTGATGAACACCATGATTAAAATTGTCAAAGAGCGAACCCGAGAGATCGGCACTCTGCTGAGTCTTGGATTTCAGCGAACCCAAGTGCTTGGAATTTTTCTCTTGGAATCGACACTGCTTGCGGCGATGGGTTGCACAGTCGGCGCAGCATTTTCTCTTTTAGCTACAGGTGTGATCAATCATGCCGGCATTACCTACAAGGCGGGGTTGCTTTCTCAACCGGTGCATTTTCGCATCATGGTGGATTCTGGTTTGTATGCCTTTGCAGTTGCTTTGCTTCTCACTCTCACAGTGGCGACAAGCTATCTGACTTGCCGATCGACCATCAGAAAGAAAATCGTCGAATGCCTCGGCCATGTTTAAGAAGTTCGATTAGCGGATTGATCTTAATTTCGTTGGCGTGCTCGGCTAAAGCCAAAACAAGTGTGACTGCCGATTTAGGGTTGTCGTCCGGCTATCTTGTTCCGGCGAGCTCGGATCTCAATCCAGACAATCGAATTTTTGCCGTTCCTGAATGGGAGCATTTAGCCGATCTGAGAGCAGAGTTTAAAAGCACCCAACAATTCTCGAAGTGGGTCTTGCGCCCTCGAATCACTGAATCTTATGAATCGGTGACAGTGACCAATCCTGAGGAAACACGCGCTCGGCAAAAAGCAAAGTTTGATTTGACCGATGCTTATGCCGAGTGGACCGGCAAAGAAAATTGGCAGTTCACGGCTGGTCTGTGGGTTGACGGTTGGGGGCCTGCTGAATTCGTCAATCCGTCAAATCCGTTCTTTCATTTAAATTTGCAAAACAAAAGTTTTTTCTACAAAGAGAAAGGCCATGTTTTGCTCAGATCCCTGTGGAATCCCACAGCGCAAACAACCGTGGCCTTGACTGCAGAGCCTCTCTCAAATGGCGAAGCCAGCTTTCGCGCCGGTCAAGACTTTCAACCTCAAGCAGCTCTGAGATTCGAATGGCAATCCACCAACGCCTCTCAAATCACCGGGTTTCTCTTGGGAAAAGAAGCAGAAAGCCAAGGCTTTGTGGCCGAGTACTTCCAACTGCGCCACGACCTTTCAGGAGCATCACTGTATGCTGAAGCTCGGCACAGCTTTTCTCCGGAGCGATTTGAACTGGTCAACCGCTCTGGATTTGGAGAACTCTCATTAGAAAAACAAAAGGGAGTAAAAACCTACTCTGTGGTGGGACTGCGCTGGGAAGGCCGAGTCGACGCAAGAGTGGAATGGATTTCCTATGAAAGAGGCTATGAAGAGCGAGAGTGGAATATGATTTTGCAATCCTTGCACCCTCTTTCGCCGACTGCCGCTCAAAATTCGCAGAGGTTTGCTCGCAGCGGGCTTGAGTTT
>JAYTZS010000206.1:0-4356 GCA_043741885.1 Bdellovibrio sp.
CGAAGTGTGAATGAAGTTCTGAAAAATAAATCGATCTGCAGTTATTATGTGGTGTCTTTGCCAGAAGAGCTTCCAGTTCAAGAAGCTATCGAACTTTCACAAGGAATCAAAAAAGTTCTCGGAGTGTCGCCGATCCATCTTTTCAATCGCTTGGTTTCTCCGTCGGCTGAAGCTTTGATGACTCCAGTCACAGAAAATTATTTACAAGATTTTCAAAAATACCTCCGCAAAATGTCGGAACAAGAAAAATCACTGTCTAAAAAATTGAAAGCCGATGGCGAGGTCAAAAACATCCCGCAAATTTATTCAATTGAAGCCTGGCCAGTGGTCGAAGACATTGCCACACGACTTGGTGAGGTGCTGGGATGACGAAACTTTTAAAAAATGCAAAAGTGATCGTTTGCGTTGGCAGTGGTGGCGTCGGAAAAACCACCGTGGCTTCAGCTCTTGCTTTGAGAGCCGCCCAGTTGGGCCGCAAAGTTTTGGTCTTAACCGTCGATCCCTCACGACGTCTCAAATCGACCATGGGGTTGGATGACAAAGAAGATGCCGAAATTGCTCATCCCAGTATCAAAGGAAGCTTGCATGCGGCCATTGTCGATCCGAAGAAAATTTTTGATCAGTTTGTGACCAAAGCTTCAGGCCAAGAGGATCGAGCCCAGAAGATTCTAAAAAATAAATTATACATCCAGCTTTCGACAACTCTTAGCGGCTCTCAAGAGTTCACTGCACTTGAAAAGCTTTATTCGTCTTATGAATCGGGGGTATATGATCTGATTGTGCTCGACACTCCGCCGACCAAACACGCAATTGATTTTCTGCAGGCTCCCCAGAAACTTTCGCTGCTGATTAATGAAAAAGTAGCTCGGTGGTTTCGGGATCCCGAAGGGAAAGAGCGCGGGATTTTCAAATCCATTTTGCAAACTGGAACAAGGCAAGTTCTCAAAGCTCTAGAAGCCTTGACCGGCTCCGAGTTCATGAGCGAGCTCGCTGATTTCTTTAAAAATATTCAAAAATGGCAGGGCCAGCTCGAAGAACGGATCGCAGCTTCCCACAAATTGCTCACCAGCCAGGACACTCACTTTGTTTTGGTCACAAGCTTCGATGAAGCGAAATTAAAAGAAGCCGAGTTCTTCTCGCGGGAGATTCGCAAAAGTGGCTACAAGCTCTCGACAGTTCTGATCAACCGGGCGTACCCCAAAGGTCTAGATCTGCATCAGAAAGTCAGCGACTCGAATGATCTTTTGCATCTTTACAAAGTCTTCCAGTCGCTTCTCGATGCCAGAGAGAATTTCTACCGCACCTTTTCAATTCGGATGAACAGCAGCAGCACGGGCACAGCCGGATCTGCCGCTCAAGGACAATTATTACGAATTCCTGAGTTGATGAATCAAATTTCGGACCTTGAGGGAGTGGCGGAAATGGCACAGAATATTCAAGAAGCCGAGGATTGCAATTGATGAACTTAATAAATAAAATTTGCAGGCAAATGTGCGCCTTTTTTTATTCTACTTTTTTTGCGTTATCGCCAGGACCCGCATTTCTTTTAGCCACCGCGATGATGATGAGTTGGGGTGTTTTGAGTGGGTGTGCTTCGACTCCCGCTCAACAAATCACCGGAGCTCCGATTGATCCTGAAGTCCGCGCCGAACAAGAAAGCGAAATCCGAAAAGCCGATGATGCGCTTTTCCTGCAAGATTTCATATCGGCGGAAAGATTGTATTCTGGATTTCTCAAACAATATCCTAACTCGATTTTTTTTCAGCGGGCTCTGTTTGGAAAAGGCAAGGCATTAGAAGCTCAGGAGAGGTGGTCCGAAGCTGCCGAGGCTTATCGGACTTCTGTCGAAGCGACTCGGGTTCGCTTGCCTGAGATTGCCGCACAAGCGCTTTTTCGTCTTTCCTTCTGCTATGAAAACCTTGGAGACGAGGCCCGAGTTTTAGCTTCTTTGAACGATGCAATGGCAATGAAGTCCTATTTGCACTCGGAACAAGTTTTAGCCGAGATTCCAGCACGTTATGCAGCTTGCTACAGCCGAATGGGACGGATCAAGGACGCCCAAGTTTATTTCTTAAAAGCAGATCAAGGTGTGGCGCAAATCCGAGCCACACGCGGACAAAATGTCACCAATGCCTGGCTCGCCCAAGTTTATTTTCACATGGGCCGGCTTTCGACAAATCAAATTAGCGACGAAAATCTTCAGACCAGTCTGGACACTTTAAAAATGATTCAAGTTTTTAGTCTCCGCAGTGCCGAGATGGGCGGCGAACCTTGGTCTCGAAGAGCCATTCAGGGCCTGATGGAAAATTACCGGGATCACTGGAATACAATTCAAGAGATTCCCCTTCACCGAGCTCTTGAAGCTGGTGTTGCAAAGCGAGAGCAGGTCGAGCGAAAAATCAATTTCACCGGTCAGCTTCTGACAATGATCAGTGACCTTCGACAATACCGAGCACCGAGCGATCCTTTGCCAGTCAATGATCTGTTCTCTTTTTTGCAGAGTCTCGAAAAACAGGGTCGTGATTTTCTGATTTCTGTCGGAGACCGAAACGGACTGACTCCTGAATCTGAGAGGCGCTTGGAACTGAAGCGACAGAAAATGACCCTGCAAGCAGTTCAAACAGGAAATCTTCCGAAGAACCTGCCATCGAAAAAAGTTCAGTTGGCGGCGCCACAAGTTCTACCATCAGTCGAAGTGGTCGCCCCTACACTACCCAACGAAGTGCAATCGGCTGATAAACCCACTGAGAGCAGAGCCAATTCCAGCTTAGAATTAACGCCAGAAACAAGACTTGATAAGAAGCCCGACGCAAAACCCGACACCAAATCCAACACAAAGCAAGAAGCAAAGCCCGACGCAAAACCCGACGCAAAACCAGAAACTCAAGCAGAACCGCCTCAGCAATAGAGGCAACAACGAAGGACAAAAGAATTTATGATTCGAAAGACTCTTCATGAAAACATCTGCAACCAATCTTCAAAGATTAACAATTGGTTTTGTGAGAAAACTAAATCTATGAGTTACCCAATCTACTCGAGCTATGACATTCGTGATGCTGGATTTAAAATTTCAAACGTGGATGCAAACATATTTCCTGCTGGGTTCAACAACATCTGTCCAACAGACAAAGAATCGGCTGTAGGATTAATGAGTCAGTACTTGACCAAGCACTACGGAAGTTCGCTGCAAAAAATTCTTTTAGTCACTGAAGAGCACACCAACAATCCCTATTACTGGGAAAATGTTTTGACCATTCAAGGTTTGCTTCGAAGCGCCGGCAAAGAGGTTTTGATAGGGATTCCAAAGCGCTTAGACATACCTCTCACAGTGCTCAGTTCCAGCGGGCAAGAAGTTCAAATCATCTCGGCTTTTGAAGACTCGGAAGCAGTGAAAGAATTTCGTCCGGATTTGATAATATCAAATAATGATTTTTCTGATGCGCACGAAGATTGGGCCTCTCATTTGACTTTGCCGATGAACCCGCCTCGCGAACTTGGATGGTATCAGCGTAAAAAGTCTCAGTATTTTGAAAACTACAACCAGCTTGTCGCAGAATTTTCCGACTTGGTTGGGATGGATCCCTTCTCTCTGAATGTGAAAACTGAGTACTTCGAGAATTTCGACTTAGGGGTCGACTCCTCTCGCTTGCTTTTGGCCGAGCAAGTGGATCAGATGATTGGCGGTTTGAAGGATGAGTATAAAAAAAGAGGAATCACTCAGGAGCCCTTCGTGTTTGTGAAAAACAATTCGGGGACCTATGGACTGGCGGTCATTCGGGTCGGCAGCGGGGCTGAAATCAAAGACTGGAATTACAAATCACGAAAAAAAATGAAAGCGGCAAAGGGCGGGCGAGATGTTGAGCAAGTCATCATTCAAGAGGGAATTCCCTCTCGCGTCCAGGCCGAGGGAGCTTCTGCAGAGCCAGTGATCTATATGATTGGCTGCGAGCTGGCTGGCGGATTTCTGAGAACTCACTCTGAAAAAGGCTCAACCGACAGTTTGAACAGTCCAGGTGCAGTTTACAAAAAGCTCTGTGTTTCAGACTTAAATGTCAGTCTTGTAGGTTCCCCTCTGGAGAATGTTTACGGTTGGTCGGCCAAACTGGGATTGATCGCAATTGGTATGGAAGCTCAGCAAATGGGAGCTTTGTTTCACGGCTATCAGCAAAAGGCTTGCGGTAATTAAGACTCTGGTACGACCTAGACTCTAGACCTAGGGAGGAAAGAAATATCTATTTGCCCCGAAGTTTGTTTTTTTAGGCTAAAATAGAAGAACAAGGACGGGGTGTTTCAGGATGAAAACTCTTTACTCAATTGCCATTATTGGCTTCTTTTTTCTTAGCGGAATTTTGATCA
>JAYTZS010000207.1:0-11917 GCA_043741885.1 Bdellovibrio sp.
ATCGTTCTTACCTTTAGCAATCCATGGGATCCAGGAGTTTGACCTTCCTGAAGTTGGCCAAGGGCAAACAAATTTTGGTGGGGCGAAGGCTAGTTTTAGCAAGGTCAATCCGGCTAATAAAATTAGAGAAAACAAATCTCAAATGACTGCGCAAGAGGCATTCGAAAATGCTATTTTTAGCATGGGTGCAAGGTTTAATTTTGTACCTGAAGTCTTTGTACCTCCGCCCACGAGTCCGCTTTCCGGAGAGGTTGACCTGCGATTCAGAATGACAGCAGTACTAGTGGATTCTCCACATCATGATGTTCGATTCATGTTCCTTTCCCAACAAGGTATCAAATTGCCAGATCAAACTGGTCAAATAAAAAAGTACGTTCGCTCTGACGATTTCTCGGTTCAAAAGGTCAATGAAATGCTATGGGACCAAGCGATTGTATGGCCAATGGGACACATGGCTCTTGGGATTTGGAAGAAAGAAGATACTTTCAGCCTCAGCTCTTATAACTTGTTGCTGCCCCCTTTAGATTTACAGTGGATTGACTGGGAATAAATGCATTTTAACCTGGCACCCTTTCGGTATCCCCGGTTGTTAAGTCAAGCTGATGGTCTCATCAGCAAAATCAATGTTATAAGTGTGACTGATCTCAATGGTATTTCCTGAATGAGGTTCAAGCATTTCTGAATCCTAAACTAAAAAGCAATTCAGTCGAAGGCACAGAAATCTATGGATCTTGCTACGCAACTGGTACGGATCGTTTTTTACAGATTGCTCTTTGGAAAGCGATCTCCGAGTCCATAGAACGATGGTCGTTTCATAGTATGTTGAGCTCCGGAACGAATCTATACGGTATGTGTGTAGACAAAACTTCCACGGGTTTTGCCGCCCTTCCTTGCTGGCCAAAGAATCAGGCAAGGAAAATCGCATTATCTGAAGCTGTAGAGCGCTGGGCAATTTCGAACTGGTGGACCGGTCATCTGAGCAGTAAGGTGCTGAGTCTCCATTTGCCAAATTCGAATATTCAGGCAGTGCGATTAGAAATTCCCGAAGCCTTCGGGTTTGTTACAATCTTGTTTGGAACTGCAACCGCTGGCAACCATGAGTTCTCATATTATGGATTCGCTCACGGCTATTCCCTGAAACAAGCGATCGAGAAAGCAAGTATCGAGTTGATGCGAAATAAAAGAGTTCTGCTTCTCAACCAAATCCAACAGCCAAAGGCGATCAGCGACCAAAGACTTTTGTATTTTTCTACTGATGAAGGACTGAAACACTTCAAAAGCCGACTGCACAGTCCAGTTCAGAAACCAACCGCTGTTCCCGACTTGATTGTCGATAGCCAAATCAGAGGCGAATGGGACCAGTATGCGACAGTTTGGCGATGCCTGCTCCCCAATACTGATTATCATTGGTCCGATCCAACTCACTTTATGTTTTAAAAAACCGGGTCTGCCGTGATTCATTGGTGGACGGTTGAATTCACCGACGGCGAACCCCGGATCAAAAAACAATGAACATACAGATCTTAGTTCGCTATCTATCGAAGACATGGAAAAACTGGATCATATTTTTAGTGAAGATACCGACCCATTCAAAAAACTGAAGGGACTAAGAAAAAAGAGACAGTCGTCGTTACCCTGTATCCTGGTTGTATCAGCTTTCAAGTCGCACTCGCAGCCGAACTTCTTTCTCAAAAGTATCAAATCCTGAACGCGACTCCTGAGGGTAAGGATTTAGTCGATTCATCCGGGCTCCCTATGAAGGCAGAAGCCCACATTAAATTTGCCGTAGAAATTGCTTGTCGATTGGGTGCGGTGGATGCAAGTAAGTCGGGACACTTGGGCGAAAAATTCGACCTCTCGCCTTGGCACTTCTCAAAAATAGAAAGGGTCAGCTGCTTCTATATAATAGTTCATTTCTCTCAGAAGTGAGGCAGGTCGACCAAGCTTGTGAACCTATGCGGTCCTATCTGATATTTCAAATCTTTGTAGATAAAAGCTAGCTTTTAAAGTAAGAAGTCCGACATGAGCTTCACTCACAAAGAACAGCAAAATTCAGAAGAAGGTTACGGGCCCCTCTATCATAGGATTTATTCTGTACCGATTTCTGGAAACATTGATTTGGCTCTTAAAATGATGCAACAGCTGCAAGTATGTATCAATGAATTTTCTCCTCAAGTACTTGCTCGCTTCGAAAAGGTAAAAGGAGATGCGGAACACCTCAAGGCCGGCGATGAATTTATGATTCATATAACTGGACCGTGGAATGGGCCTGTGCGTGTCGCTGAAGTCAGTGGGAATGGATTTCGACTGCAGACTTTGCAAGGACACTTGGAAGCAGGAGAAATTCGCTTATCACTTCAGCAATCCGATTTGAATGGCTCCCTTCGGTTCGAGATTGAATCCCTGGCGCGAAGTCGCGACGCGATTGTCGACTTTGTTTATGATAAAGTTCCTATTGCGAGATTTTCGCAAACTGAGATGTGGACTTACTTCTGTCGTGAGTTTGCAAATCGAATCGGGAAGCAGACGAATAGTAAGACTGTAGATGCTTCAGAAATCAGTGTGCTCACCGAACGCCAAGATGAGGAAACGGGTCAGTGGCAAAAAGTTTAGACTGGAAAACTTACCAGGAGCAAATTCAGCAGCTTCAGTCACTTGATTACAATTATGACGAAAAAGTTTATCACGACTCAATAGACAAGAAGGGCTGGTTTGTTGATTGTTATCAAGCGACGTTGGCTAAGGAACCTCCAGGGGAGCCCTTATCGCAAGGAGCTTTCGAGGCTGCAAAGCAAGCGATTCGCATGTACCAATTTCCAGATCCCAAGTTAATCCGTGCCGTCTTTGATCCCGAACTTCAGTTGCCAGGGCGAAATATGCTGATGTTGGCTTACTTCGGTGGTTTTTCTTTCACCTTCGGAGTGCGAGTGACTTCGGTCATCGACGAGATTCAAACCAACAAGGGTGGGGAGAAAGTGCAGGTCTGGGGTTACTCTTATCGCACTCTCAAGGGTCACTTTGAAATTGGTGAGATTCAGTTTCAGGTCAGTAAGAATCATCTCACTGGTGAGGTTAGATTCGATATCAGCTCCTACTCGAAACCAGATCGAATCCCAAAATTTTTTTACCGAGTTGGATTTAAGCTCTTTGGCAGGAAACTACAGAAGCATTTTGCTCATTCTTCTATTCATCGACTGCAAGTCATTTCCCAGGCAGCACTAGATAAACTAACCTGAGGTCAGCTTCAATCGTTATTCTAACATCCGAAATTCGTTTTATTTTTTCATACCGAACAAATGGTCAGTCACTCGCTTGAGTCTCCACTTCGCAGAAAGGCAATCACAACACTCACACTGACTTGAAAGGATTTGAAATGAAAAAATGGATCTGTCTAATGATTATGACTTCGCTGTTAAGTGCCTGCCACCAACGACCTGTCGAAAATGTGGACCCTCCAAACCCCGATGAATCTGCGGGCGAGGCGAGCGATGAGGAGCTCATCATTGGGGGTCACAATGTGACAAAAAAAAGTGAGATTGCTGCTACGACGATCAGTCTTTTGGACAGCGATCAAGGGACTTTGTGCACGGCCACCTTGTTGTCCGAAACTGTCGCAATCACAGCTGCCCATTGTATTGATGGAAATCCTGGGTCGATGCAACTTTCTTTCGGGCCTCGAACCTCGGGAGTTGAGGTGAGGTCAGTTACCGAAGCGATTCAGTCTCCAGTTTGGCTTAGACACCAACGCAGCACTTTCAATAACGGAGACATTGGACTTATCCATTTTTCGGGAGGTCTTCCAAAAGGTTTCTTTGCGGCTGCCGTTATGAAAGCAAGCCATCAACTCTCTCATGGAGAAATTGTCATCTTAGCTGGATTTGGAATCAACAATGGATCTGGCGGTGGAGCTGGTCGCTTGCGAACAGTGGATGTAAAAATTGACGATGCCCATTACAGTGCAAGCGAAATCTCGCTCGATCAAACTGAGCACGGGGGTGCGTGTCATGGAGACTCTGGAGGGCCAGCATTTATCCAAGACAATGCTGGCGGTCTGCTGCTCTGGGGAGTCACAAGTCGAGGCATCAACGATCAGAGCGACCGTTGTGCCGGGGACTCAGTTTACACTCGAATTCAGCCCTATGCTCGTTGGATCAATTCCGTTACTCTTGCCTGGAAAAAGAAACAATAATCAAAATAATCAAAATAATCAAAATTCAGCTTCAGCTTCAACTTAAGTTTAAGTTGAAGGAACGGCTTTCAGCGCAGCCTCATAATTCGGCTCTTGAGTCAGCTCTGAAACCAACTCACAGTAGAGTACTTTATTGTCTGGAGACGCAACTACAACTGCGCGAGCTAGAAGCCCAGCTAACGGGCTATCGGCAAGTTGAAGTCCCCAGTCTTTTGCGAAGCCACTGCGAAAAGTCGATAGGGTTTCGCAGTTGGCAATTCCTTCAGCTCCGCAGAATCGTGAATTGGCAAACGGAAGATCTGCAGACACATTGAGCACCACCGTGTTTTTCAAGGCCGAAGCTTCTTTGTTAAATCTTCGTACAGACGCTGCACAAACACCTGTGTCGATGCTTGGAAAAATGTTGAAGACCTTGATCTTTCCGGCAAATGCTTCAATCGAAACTTCAGAAAGATTGTTGCGGACAAGTTTTGAAAACGAAACCGCTTGGCCTACTTCTGGAGAATTTCCGATAGTATTGGCAGGTTCACCTTTGAAGCTAATTTTTGACATAGAAATCTCCCGGGATGTTCAGATTCAGTTGATGGAAGGCGATAAAGTCGACTTGATATTAGGAGCGATCAGGAGATTTGTGAAGATCAAAATTTCCTACCGGAATAACGCCGGAGCTCGGACCGCTGTCAAAGGTGATGGCGAATACACTTCCTAGCCCAGGAGCACTTTCTTTCACGTCAACGTTACCGCCGAGAGCGAGAGCAATTTGCCGAGAAAGAGCAAGGCCCAACCCGGAGCCACCAAATTTGCGAGAGGACGAACCATCGGCCTGTGAAAATGGCTGAAAGAGCTTTTCGCCTGTCTCAGCAGACAAACCAATTCCCGTGTCCTTGACGCAAATCTCGATATTCGGTGATCGGTCGGAGTGATTGTGGACGGTCACACAAACCTGTCCTTTGGGATCTGTAAACTTGATGGCATTTCCCACGACATTCATTAGGCACTGTTTCAATCGCACAGGATCAGTCACAATGAATTCCGGAACTTGTTCTTCGATGTTTAAAGAGAATTGAATTTTCTTTTCGGCAGCCTTCAGCTGAGAAAATGCCAAAAGATCCGACAAGATCTGAGAAAATGAAGCTCTTTCCTTTTCAACATTAAAATTCCCGGTTTCTATTTTTGCAATATCTAGGAGATCATCAATTAAGCGAAGCAATTGATTTCCGTTTCGTTTGATAGCATTTAGATAATCAACGGATTCAGCCGAAAAATTGTTTTGCTCTTCTAGTAGTTCTGAAAATCCTAAAACAGCCCCAAGTGGAGTGCGAATTTCATGGCTGATATTCGCAAGAAAATTAGTTTTGGCTTGATTGGCAGCTTCAGCTCTCAGCTTTGCCAGTTCCAGCTCATGCTGAATATTTTTATGCTCAGTGATATCTGTGCCTAAGACAATGCAGCCACGTGCTCGTCCTGTTTTCGGATCCAGATCAGGAACGTAGGAGGCATGATAAGCAATAATTTTTCCGCTAACAAGCTCAAAGGTGTTCTCATAAATAACAGTCTCGCCGGAAGAAAAAACTTTGGCAACCATGCCCTGCACTCGAGACCGATTGTGTGCGCCAATGACCTCACTCATCGTTTTGCCGACGATTTCTTCGGCAGGGATTCCGAACCATTTTTCATAAGTTTGATTGGCAAACAGATATTTTTCGTCTGGTAGAATGTAGCCGACGAGAGCTGGGAGTGAATTCGCGATCAACTGCAATCGCTTGGCTGTAACGCTTTCTACTTCTTGGCTTTTCAGTGCGGCTTGGGAGGCGGCATACTCTCGCCGGGCTAGCTGTTGCTTTTCAGATTCCGAGCCTAACAGGACTTTAAAACTAATCACCACGATCAATGCCATCAACACTGTGCTACCGATAACCTGTATCAAAGTTTCAAAATCATGGTCGTAAAGACTCAATCGAAAACCATAATTGGCAATCCAGCGGACCAAAGGAGGAATTACAATCACTCCGATCAACATTCTTCGCGACATCACGGCACTTGCCGAGAGTGATCCCAAAATTGCGCCGAATCCCACATGTGGCCGAGAAACTAAGATTCCAACTGTTAAAAGAATAAAGCTGACGGCTGTATGAAGAGCAATTTGGGTGTAAAACGCCGAACCAAATAAATAAGTCAGGCCAATGAAATAACCGACCAATCCTTGAAAAGAGGCAAGGAATGCCAGGGCTAAAAAAAACTGTGCCGTGCGATGGAAAGGTTTTGCGGGAATATTTTGAAGAGCCAAACTAAGAGAAACAAGAATGAAATTGATCGCAGTGATTGGGGCCAATCGACCGGGAGGAAAACGTCCGCCCAAACCATCTCGGTCCTGAAACAAAAGTTGATCAATCGAAAAATCGACCTTCCATAAATACTCTGACAATGTCAGGCAAGCTATAATGAAAACGAGCAAACAGAAGCCAGTAGCAAAAGTTAAATCCCAAGGATTGCGAGTTTCCTGTCGCAAAATAATTAGCGAAGTGGCCAGTAAAAACAAGCAAACAGCAGTGTTTGCTTTCATTGTAATATAGCCCGGCAGAACCGACTTTAGGGTTGCGATATCAAATGCCCATCCCACCAGAACAAGGACACTGATTAAAATAACCAGTCCCGCTGCAAAAAGGGCTTTATTCGCTCCAGAATTGGAAAGGCCAAGAATTCTACTCATAGCATCTCAAATGTATTATAAAGTGATTTCTACTGACATGAGGAATACCTTAAAATTCACAACGAAGTCGCTAAATTATCTTATATGGAGTGTCAGAAAAACGATATGCAGATTTCTCTATCCCGAATCACGGTTAAAGTTGGACCACAAAACGCTCTGCTTTTTCAAATTCCATCTTTGGCGATTAAAGCTCGAGAGAAAATTTTGATCCGTGGAGCAAGTGGAAAGGGCAAAACTACTTTTCTTCACCTGCTGGCGGGATTGATGCTTCCGGCACAGGGCACAATTGATATTGGCGGTACGGTCATCACTTCTTTGAGTGACGAAGAACGCAGCCTTTTTCGCCGAGACCACATTGGTATCGTCTTTCAAAAACTGAACTTGATTGAGCACCTAACTGCGCTTGAAAATATAGAATTATGTCTTAAAGATGCTAGAGATTTAGGAAAAGCAATGACGAGTCTAAAGGCCGTTGGGCTGGCTGGAAGAGAGCATGACCGAACCTCGGTTTTAAGTCTTGGTGAGCAACAAAGAGTAGCCATTGCGCGAGTCCTTGCCGGTGATCCAAAAATTGTTTTTGCCGACGAACCGACATCGAGCTTAGACGAAAAGAATGCTTTCGAAGCCACGGAGCTTTTGGTGCAGGCATGCCAGGACAAAACTTTGCTTGTCGTCAGTCATGATCATCGCATCGAGAAGTACTTTTCAGTGGTCAAAGACTTTTCGGAGCTGATTCAATGAGCCCATTTCGTTTAGCCCGTCTGAGTCTTTCCCGACATCTCTTCTCTACCGGTATCACTGTAATCGCAATTGCTCTGTCCGTTGCTTGCGGGGGACTTCTGCTTCGCCTCTCAAAAATTTCTGATTCTCGCTTTTCAGCAATGGGAAATAATGGTGACGCCATCGTGGGGGCCAAAGCCGGAGGCATCGAAATTTTACTGAGCAGTCTGAATGGCGAGGGCAATTTCCCCGATTTCCTACCTTATAAATTGTTTGAATCTTTGCAATCCCAACAATCTGTGCGGTTTGAAGATGGCGCGACCTCAAAGCCAAATTTTATTCAAGCAGTGATTCCGATTGTTTACTTTGCCAAGCTGGAAGGTTTTAAGGTCATCGGGACCAACGAAACTTTTTATTTCAAAGCCCATTCAGAGCAAAAACTGGCCTTATCTGAAGGGCGCTGGGCAACAGCACCAGGCGAGATTGTCCTGGGTTCAGCAATTGCTCGACTGGAACACAAAAAACTGGATGACCTTGTTGTCCTCGAAGCATGGGTGGGCGACAAAATTTCAAGAGCCCCGTTTCGTTTGAAAGTGGTCGGAGTTCTTGATCCAACTCAAACAATTTGGGATCGAAGTGCCTTTTCCACTGTCGAACAAGCTCATCAAGTTTTATCGCAAAATCCGGCTGAGCTTGCGCAAAGGTCCATTTGGGGTGCCTCTGTTCTTCACTACTTCTTTATTTATCTCAATCCTGGCGGCTTTTCCCAGCTCGAAGCTTTGATCAACAAACGAACTGTAGGCCAGGTCGTGAAAGTTGATGAAGAAAAAGAAAAACTCAAAGAACTCACGGGAGTCGGAAAAAAATTAGGTATTTTTGTGACTGTCTTTGTAATTCTTCTAGGTGGCCTCGCGGTTTGTGGAATGTTGGTGACTCGCTTCGAAGGAATGTCGGTTCAGTTGGCTGTGCTTCGAGCTTTGGGTTTTACAAAAAAACACTTGGCGAAGTGGCTGTTATGGGAGGGTTTTCTCTTAGCTGCGATTGGCGTTTTTTGCGGGGCGCTTCTGGACGCTCTTTGCTTGCCATTTTTGCGAGAGCTTCTCGGATCGGCGTTGCCGTCACCTCAAATGGTCTCCAGTTCCATAGGCGATAGTGGCTTAATTTGGAGCGTAGCAATAATGGCCACTGTTATTTCAGTGACAGTGCCGATGTTGCGAATGTCTCGACAGGACACTCACAGCTCGCTTCGCTGAGGTATGGGCCGCCTTATTTCATTCTGCTTGACCCATGCCAATTCTCTGCGATTGTGGATATCAAATTGAAATGTCATCTTTCGAAGGGAATTTTCTAAATGAAACTAAAAATATTTGCGGTTCGTCATCATTCTACTGATGTCGACTTGATCTTGTTTTTGCTCCGCCTAATTATGGGTATTGCATTTGTGATCCACGGCTCGGGCAAAATCCAAAATCCAATGCACTGGATGGGAGACCAAGCTCCCGTTCCAGGAGTTTTCCAATTGCTCGCCGCTGTTTCTGAATTTGGTGGTGGAATAGCTTTGATTTTGGGATTCCTGACTCGATTGGGGGCACTGGGTATTGCTTTTACTATGCTAGTTGCAGTGGCGACTCTTCGCTTTGCGATGGGAGATCCCTTCGTCAATCCAACTGGAGGCGGCTCTTACGAACTGGCTTCAATTTATCTAGCGCTTGCTTTGCTATTTATCATTGCCGGGCCGGGCCGATTCTCATTGGACTGTCGACTGTTCGGCCAAAAATAAGCAAATGCAGAAATCTTTTTATCAATTTACTTTTTCTCAACTTCAAAAGTTGACGGATTCTCAGGGGCTCGCTGCGGCCACTGCGACTTTGTGGTTTAATTGGTATTACAAAAAAAACAAACGAAGTCTTTGCACTTTGCATGATCTCAGTAAAAAAGCCGATCTTTACCAACGCAACTGCCTCAGTTTCTGGTTACCAGAAATTTCTCAGGTCCAAGAATCTGCGGATAAGACTGTCAAATTTCTTTTTCAAATGCGAGACGGAGCTAAGGTCGAAACCGTTTTGATACCGTTTCAAAATAAATACACCGTTTGCTTATCTAGCCAGGTTGGCTGTGCAATGAATTGCGATTTTTGCTCAACCGGGGCTCAGGGTTTTACAAGACACCTTCAGACCGATGAGATCGTTGGCCAATTTCTCCAGGCTCAAGGTTGGCTAAGACAGAATCGACCGGGAGATGATCGGGTTTTAAATATCGTTTATATGGGACAAGGCGAGCCGCTTCACAATTTTGATGCCGTACGAGACTCGGCGGAGATTTTTTTATCTCAACATGGTCTTAGCTTGGCTTGCCACAAAATCACAATTTCAACTTCGGGGTATTTGCCGGGACTGAAGCGTTGGAAGACGGAGATGCCTTCAGTGAATATCGCATTGTCCCTGCATTCGCCCTTCACTGAAAAAAGGAATCAGTTGATTCCAATCAATCGAAAATACCCTCTTGCTGAAGTTCTTGAATTGGTGGATTCAATCCCCCAAGGAGAAAAAAGATTTGTCACCTATGAGTATTTGCTGATCCAAGATTTTAACGATTCTGAAGCTGATGCACAAGTCACGGGGCAGTTACTGCGAGGAAAGAAAGCCTATATCAACTTGATTCCCTTCAATCCTTTTCCTCAATCAAAGTACAAGAGACCGAATCTTGAGAGAGTTTTAAATTTTAAAAAGCAGTTGGACGAATTTCAAATTCCGACTTTGATCCGCACGACCAAAGGGGATGAAATTTTGGCGGCTTGTGGGCAGCTCAATACGAAAGTGCAAAAGCTCCCAGCAAATGTCCTCACTTGCGGGGAAAATTGACCGCAGCTCTCTCTCAAATCTGCGAAAATTTAACTCGGCTGTCATTGCAGAATTCGCGCCAAAAAAATCAGTCGAAATACGTTGGCTTCCTTTCTCACTGCGGATTAATCTTTCTTCAGGTCAACAACGAAAGGAACCACTTATGAGAATGTCTAACACTGTAAAAATTTCTTGCTCGCTTCTAATGAGCATTTTGATGACGAATGCTCCATCCGTCGCTATGGCCAATCAAATGATTTCAACCAGCGCTGTGGTTGTCGATTTGGATCGCGCACAAGCTCAGGACGCTGTGCAAAATTATATCAATCAACCCGAAGTCCAAAATGCTCTGATGAAATCAGGTATTTCTATGGAAGAAGCCTCCGCTCGAGTGGCAAGTTTATCTGAAACTGAATTGCGCCAGCTGTCTGGAAAAGTTCAACAGGCACAAGCAGGCGGCGATATCTTAATTGCTATCCTTATCATCGTTTTGATAATCTTTTTGATCAAACGTATTTAATCCAAGAACTCTAGTGATTTTAAAAAATATTTGTTTTCTTTTAATTTTATGGGCTGAGGTCGGCTGCGTGAGTGCAACTCCGCAAGCCGATTTATTTTTTGATCAAGGCGCAAGACAAACTGAGTTTCGAGAGATTCCCAATGTCCCTTTTGTCAATCAAACTGCAGGACACTGCGGACCAGCTGCATTGACCATGGCCCTCAAATGGGCTGGTGCAAAGGCGACAATTGACGAAGTATCCCCACAGGTTTTTACTCCAGGAGTGAAAGGCAGCTATCAGCTAGATATGATCAGCGCGGCACGGAGAAACGGAATGATGGCCCTTCCTCTGAACGGGTTGCAAGAGCTGATTTCAGAAATAGAAGCTGGCCACCCCGTCATCGTCTTTGAAAACTTAGCCCTGAGCTGGCTACCTCGATGGCATTATGCTGTTGTTTTTGGTTATGATTTGAAAAACCAAACAGTGCGGATGCATTCGGGGCCTGAAGCTTTTAAACTTTGGGATATCAGAAAATTTGAAAGGTCATGGAAGTTAGGAGACTACTGGGGCCTTGTGGTGTTGCCTCCCGGAATGTTGTCAGCAAGTGCCAGTGAACTGTCCCATGTGAGGGCAACGGCTGTTCTTGAACAGATTGGTAAAATCGAAGAGGCTCAGACTTCTTATCAATCTATTTTACAACGCTGGCCCCAAAGCCTGGCTGCTCATGTTGGGCTTGCCAACATCGCTTTTTCTAAAAACGATGCGAAAGCTGCTGAAAATTTACTTCTTCAAGCCGTTCAGGACCATCCAGAATCAGCCTCTGCTTGGTTTAATTTATCAGTAGCTCAAAATGCTCAAAAAAAGAAACTACTAGCGAGAAAAAGTGCCGAGCGAGCCTTGAGTTTGGCTACGGTTGAGCAAAAACCTGCCTTCGAAAAAAATCTGAAAGATCTATAAA
>JAYTZS010000208.1:0-4341 GCA_043741885.1 Bdellovibrio sp.
CGGCTGCGAAACATTCCGATTTTTACTTTTATCAACAAGCTCGACCGAGAAGGAAAAGCTCCGCTCGATCTGATCGATGAAGTTGAGACCACTCTGAAAATGAATTGCTACCCAGTAACTTGGCCTATAGGCATCGGCCCACGCTTCAAGGGCATTTACAATCGCTTGACCAAAGAGGTGATTCTCTATGATCAAAGGCGAGACGGGGACGAGCTCACGGTGATCCCAGTTACCGGATACCAAGACGAAAAATGGCGCCACTTGGTCAACGAAGAAACTTGGAATGAAGTTCAGGAGGAGCTCGATCTAATTGAAGGAGTGCTGCCACCTTTTGATGTCGACAAATTTTTACGCGGCGAAATATCTCCGGTGACTTTCGGGTCGGCCAAGCAGAATTTTGGAGTCGATATTTTTCTGCGATTTTTTTGCAAGTTTGCCCCGGGGCCGCAACCTCGGAACACTCAGGCTCAGAAAAACCAAGAAGCCGGCACAATTGATCCGCTCGATTCCAATTTCACTGGCTTTGTTTTCAAAATCCAAGCCAACATGGACCGAAGGCACCGTGACCGAATCGCTTTTGTGCGCATTTGCTCTGGAAAATTTGAACGTGGAATGAAAGTCAAACACTCGAGACTTGAAAAGGAACTTAGGCTCTCCTACTCCAGTCAATTTATTGCCAACGAGAAAGCCACAATCGACGACGCTTACGCCGGTGACATTGTGGGTGTTGCCGATACCGGAAACTTTGCCATCGGAGATAGCATCGCCTCAGATCGTTTGGTCAAATTTGCCGACATTCCGAAATTTGCCCCCGAGCTGTTTGCTCGAATGTCGGTTGGCGATGCGATGCGAAGAAAGAAAATGCAAGAAGCTCTTTCGCACCTATCTGAAGAAGGAGCGATTCAACTTTTTATTGATCCCTTTATTGGCGCGCAAGATCCGATCATCGGAGTTGTTGGAGAGCTGCAGTTTGAAGTTTTAGTTCATCGCTTGCAAGACGAATACAACCTAGAAGTGCGGCTAAACAGACTTCCATTTACAGTTGCCAGATGGCCGCGCAGTCCAGACGGCAAGCCGCTCAATCAGCTGAAGGGCAATTTCACGCTTTACAGAGACATGATCGATATGCCAGTGATTTTGCTCAATCAGGAGTGGGATCTGAATTGGGCAAAAAAAGAAAATCCAGACGTCGAGTTTGCCACCAGCATTTCGAGGGCGCGCTGATGAGCAAAGTTTCAACAACAGCTTCGACAACACTTTCAGCAACAGCTTCGCCACTAGTCATTGAGAACCTCAAAAAAACCTATGAAGGAAAAGCCGGAAAGGTCACATCGTCCGTTGAAGCTCTGAAGGGAGTCTCTTTTGATGTCCAGCCTGGTGAAATTTTTGGTTTGCTCGGACCCAATGGAGCCGGGAAAACAACTTTAATTTCCATCATCACAACCTTGGAACGGCCCTCTTCTGGAGACGTCCGAGTGTTTGGCCAATCAGTCCTCACGCATCCCAACACCACAAAGAAAAAAGTCGGAATCGTGCCGCAAGAAATCGTCGCTTCCGGCTTTTTCAACTTGCAAGAAATCTTGACCTATCATTCGGGATATTACGGCCTCACCAACAATCAAAAGCGGATCGGCGAGCTTTTAGAGCGCCTGAGCCTGAAGCCGCACGCCCATAAAATGATGAGGCAGCTCTCCGGGGGAATGAAGCGGCGGATGATGATTGCGAAAGCGCTTGTTCACTCGCCCAAAGTTTTGCTACTCGATGAACCAACGGCGGGAGTGGATGTTGAACTGCGAAATCAGCTGTGGAATTTCGTCCGAGAATTGCAAAAAGAGGGAGTCAGCATTGTTCTGACAACGCATTACCTTCAAGAAGCCGAAGCCCTCTGTGATCGAGTCGGAATCATCAATAAAGGAGAATTGAAATACGTCGGTGCGACCAAAGAGATCATCCAGAAACTGACTCAGAAAAAAGTTGAAGTGGTTATGCAGTCAGGCAGATCTGTGCACTTTTTGATGAGTCCCAACCAAGATCTAGGTCAGCATCTCAAGCAAAATGAAATATCTCTGGATCAAATCCATGACATCAAAACCAGCGAAGGTTCACTTGAAGAAGCCTTTGTGAAAGTGCTGCACACATGACGCCTTTGCTGACTCCTTTTTATTTTCTGTTTCGGAAAGAGTGCCATCGTTTCTCGAAAGTTTTGGTGCAAACCATTCTAACTCCCTTGATCAGCTCGACTTTGTATTTGCTAATCTTTGGAGTCTCGATTGGCAGCCAGATTCACGGTGACCCCGAAAGCGGAGCTAAGTATTTAGCTTTCCTCATTCCTGGGTTGATGATGATGGGCCTGATGAACAATTCTTTTCAAAATTCGGCCTCCTCGCTTGTTTCCAGCAAATTCACCGGCGACATCGAAGATCTAGGTGTGGTGCCACTGACAAAAAATAACATTATCTGGGCCCTCAGCCTGGCCTCGGTGGTTCGAGGCTCTGTCGTGGGATTGATGACTTTGATTGCTGGTGAAATTTTTTACTATGTTCAATACCAAGAATTTCTTAGTGTTGAGCACCCCTTTTGGATGCTTTACTTTATGTTGGTGGCGGGGCTGGTCTTCGGCCAAATGGGAATGATGACTGCTTTTTGGGCCAAGTCGTTTGATCAGCTCAGTGCGGTCACGACTTTCGTGATTCTGCCTCTGACCTATTTGGGCGGAGTGTTTATTTCTATTCATCAACTGCATCCGATCTGGCAAACAGTGTCTCTGTTGAATCCATTATTTTATTTCATTAACGGACTTCGCTACAGCATGCTTGGCACCTCGGATGTCAGTGTGGTGCAGTCCGCAGGGCTGGCTCTTACGGCGCTAGTCATGATGTATTTCTTGGCCCATCGGTTGTTCTCTCGCATCACATTCACTCGGTGGTAATCCGATCGTTTAAAGGAGCTCTAAATGTTTGAAAATTTATCGGAAAAAGTTTTGGCCAGTTTGAAAAAGGTCAAAGGGCAACATAAGATTTCTGAGTCCAACATCGAAGACAGCTTAAAAGAAATTCGCCTGAGCTTGCTTGAGGCCGACGTCAATTTCAAAGTCGTTAAATCGTTCATTGACCGAGTGAAAGCCAAAGCGCTTGGAGCAGAAGTCCTCCAGCATGTTCATCCTGGTCAGCAGTTTGTAAAAATAGTTCATAACGAGCTGGTGACAACCTTGGGCGGGGGCAAAGTCGATATTGATGTTCGAGAAAAGCCCAGCGTTCTGATGATGGTCGGATTGCAAGGAGCTGGTAAAACCACAACCTCTGCAAAGCTTGCTCTGTTCATTCGGCAGAAATTTGGTAAAAAGGCGGGGCTCGTGCCGGCCGACGTCTACCGTCCCGCCGCTATCGAACAACTGCAAACTTTGGGTAAACAAAATAACATTCCTGTTTTTCCTTCGCTTGCAACCCAGAAGCCGGAAGAGATATTAGAAGCTGCAAAAAAATGGGCTCAAGAAAACATGATTGATGTTGTGATTGTCGATACAGCCGGTCGATTGCAAATCGATGAAGAACTAATGAACGAGTTGGCAAGGTTGAAAAGCATTTGGACTCCCCAAGAAGTTCTTTTGGTTGCCGACGCCATGCTAGGACAGCAGTCCGTCAATGTAGCTGAGGGCTTCCATGCGAAACTGGGCCTGACCGGCCTGGTTTTGACCAAAGTAGACGGGGACGCTCGAGGCGGGGCGGCTCTGAGCATTCGTGAAGTCACAGGCGTGCCTATTAAATTTCTTGGTGTCGGTGAAAAAGTCGGAAATATCGAAGTCTTTCACCCGGACCGTTTGGCCACTCGGATTTTGGACATGGGAGATGTTCTCTCTTTGGTCGAGCGAGCACAAGAGGTGATGGACGAGAAAACAGCCCGGGATTCGGTCAAGAAAATGATGAAGAATCAATTCACCATTGAGGATTTTCTCTCGCAGTTGCAAATGCTGAAAAAAATGGGCGGGATTGAAAGCATCATGAAAATGCTACCCGGTATGGGCGAAATGCAAAAACAGATGAAAAATATGGCGCCTCCCGATAAAGAGGTCAAAAAAATTGAGGCGATTATTCATTCGATGACGATTCAAGAGCGACAAGATCCGAAGATTCTCAATGCTTCTCGCCGAGAAAGAATTGCCCATGGCTCAGGCACTCAGGTGCAAGATATCAACAAATTCGTGCGCCAGTTTGAAGAATCTAAGAAAATGATGACCTCAATGATGAAAATGACTCGGGGAAAGCTGCCGTTTTAATCTCTCAAAGTTCACTGCTGAGCGAAATTCCGGCTTGCAATTGCCGACTTCCGCAGTTAAAACTCTGG
>JAYTZS010000209.1:0-4327 GCA_043741885.1 Bdellovibrio sp.
GAGCTGCTTTGCTCGGTCTAGCAGAAAAGGAGAGGGATCAACCCTTGTGTAATTGCAATTATTTAAATCAATTTTTTCAGAGCAAACTCCCTGTCCGCAACCAATATCCAGAATTGTTTTCGGCAAAGTTTGGTGAATCAAATTATTTATCCTAGGATAAACATACTCATCGCGAAAAGACAGCCCTGGCTTTTCAACCGCGTTGATCCAATCCTGTGCTGTTTGCTCGTCGAACGTACGATCATCCATAGCCCATTTGTTTACAAGGGGCGGATCCATTTGACAACAAATCAGACGTAGCACTCGACAAGGATTTCTAGGAACGACAGCAATTATCACTTGCTGTATAAATCTCCTGGCCGTTTTTTTCGAGGTAAGATCAAAGTCTTAAAGTGGAATTCCCCCTTCCGCTTATTAGTTAATAAGTTGATAATGAAATGAAGATCTAAGGAGCCATTTTATTCCATCTGCGATCATGCTCAGTCTTGTAATATTCAGTTTATTTGTCGGTCAGGCACATGGAGCTGTTCACAGCCAACCATTTGTTCATTACTTTGATTGTCTTCGAGCCACACAGACTCCGCTCGTCGATATTGATGTTTTTATGAAAGTTCACGGCAAACCACAAAAACATCAAAGCAAAGCCTCCGCGTACATTCGCGGTGTGGATGTAAATTTACTCCTTGACGACGATAATGCAATGATCGGGCTCGAGTTTGGCGGCCGTGCTTCTCAAATTTCTTTTGAAGATCTCAAGTCTGGTCTGAAGTTTGGAGTCCTCGGCAAGACGATGCACACCATTGAACTGGATGAAAAATTTGATCCCCGGAAGGGTGGAAAATTGATTATTGGGTATTTGACGGAAATATCGATCGGTTCTGTCTTTCGTAGCCTGATTCGATCAGTTTATTTACAAGAACCCGATTACGATGTGCAAAAGGCTCAGAAGCAATTTCAGAAGCAAAAAATTGGACTTTCAGAAAGTCTCCATCAGTACCGACTACGAGCAGAATAAATCAGGCCAGTGGAAGCAGGCGATTTTCGATGTTACCTTTAAAGATGGAGAATGGAAAATTTTTAATCAAACCCAACAGGTGGATACAATTTTTGCTGAGCTAAAAATACCCAAACCTGATGTTCCTCTGGTCCAGGGCCTATCAAACATTCAATCCATCTGGTCAAACCACAATCGTTCCTGCGAAAGGTTAACTCCGAGTCAGAAGTACGATACTCAGGAGGAACAGGAGCTAATAAAAACTCGAATCTGGGCGGGCAAATCGAGTCAAAAACTCGACTGCAACAGAAATTAAGCAAAAAGTTTTGTGGCTCATCTTAAGAACCAAACGCAATTGGGTGTTTCGCAGCAATCCGCTCGCTCAATTCGGTCTTCATGCGCGGGCTACAAGTGGCTGTGGTATGCGCGAGGCTCTCGGCTAAACGTTCGGTGCAACAGAAAGGCTGTTGTTCACCGTTGGGTTTTCTGAGCAAAATATTTCACCGGATCTTGCTAAATATCGTTCATTCGTGAAAGAGTTAGAGAAGATTGGACTGGAAATTCAATCTGAAACCCTTTATCCAATCAGGGAAATTGGTTATTTTGAGAAAAAAAAGGGACAAGAAATTGATGCAAGTGTTGTAGTCAATGGGTTCCACGGCTGTTCGAGTTTTGATGATGGTTGCGCTCGAATTATCGATAATCTCAATCCAGGTTTGAACTGGAAAATTAAAGATTTCGCCGGAGAGATCGCACTGCCCATGTTAACTTTGAGACATGATTTGACAATTGTAACGGGTGACAAAACTCAAAAATTACAAGAGCTCAAGAAGCAATTCAGTGGAAATATTACGGAACTGGAAGGCAATCCTCGATAAAAGCGCTGCTTAGAAATCAAGTCACCGAGCAAGAAGGCTTGGCCTGCAAGTGCAGCCTTGATTTTCGGGGGTCTAACAAAGAGAATTGGCTATGCCGCTTAAAGTTTTAATCCCTTTGCCGAGAAAAGATTTCGACCCTACCGAAGTTGCGATCCCTTGGAAAATACTCACTTCCAATAAGATCGAAATTAACTTCGCAACTCCCGAGGGAGATATCGCAACTTGCGATCAGTTGATGTTGACCGGTCAAAAGTTGGGGCCCTTAGCACCCTTTCTGATGGCCGACAAAAATGCTCGAACAGCGTATTCAGAAATGACTAGCTCTCCGGAATTTATGAAACCTCTCAAATGGTCACAACTGGGATCTCTAGATTTTGATGGTATTTTATTGCCGGGCGGCCATGCCAAAGGAATGAGAGAGTACCTCGACAGCCAACTTCTCCAAAATGAGGTATCGAGATATTTTAAAAACAACAAACCTGTTGGAGCGATCTGTCACGGAGTTATATTGGCAGCTCGGAGCCAAGCAGACAGTGGAAAAAGCGTCCTCCACGGAAAAAAAACAACCAGCTTGTTAGCAACCCAAGAACTAATGGCATGGGCGCTGACATGTCTATGGCTGAAGGATTATTACCGAACATATCCAGAGACCGTCGAGAACGAGGTCAAGAAATCCCTTGCCACCGCCGCAGATTTTCGCTCCGGACCTGCGCCGATTTTTCGTGATTCACCTAAAAACTTAGATCGCGGGTTTACAGTACAAGATCAAAATTACTTATCGGCGCGCTGGCCTGGTGACGCCCATCTTTTTGCTACTGAATTTCTGAAGTTGCTCGGTCGGTAGGTTGCTTCAAGAACAGCAATCGAATTCTGCTCAGAATAATTTAATTAATGCATTCGCCAGTTTTTGACTTTCCAGAGAAGATTTTGTTTTTTCATTGAGGCAAAAACTGCTGGATTTTGTTTCGATATAAATTTTAATGTATTGGCGCGAACATTTTCGATTTTCTTCTTCGGTAGGTTTCTGTAGCGCTTTAATTCTATGCAAATAATTTTCATATTCAAGTTTGGTAAGTGGCATTTTCATTTCGGAGCTCTGATGATTGGAGTAAAATAAGTGAGCGCCAGCAAAGTCATTTTTTAAAATGAGATCTGTTGTCTTCTCGCCAAGGACGACCGTAATCCCTGTTTTCGCACTTGCCACCTGGGAAAGGAAGAGACAGAAGCAAAAAATGGATCTCATTGTGCACTTCCGCTGTTGGTCGATAGCCCTTTGACAGTTTCTGCACCCGGATCAGTTGTTTGGTGACTGGCTGAGCAAAAAATGATCTCTTTTAATTCCGATGTGCAAGCCATCTTTTTTCGGACATCAGGATTGGCCATAATTGCTATATTGATTCGAGATTCCATATCCGGATATTTGCCGAGAAATTCCTGATGACAGAGCATTCGGAAAGTATTCTCAAATCCTTTAGACCAATCAGCCGCTCCCCATTTTTCAGCTTGCGCTCGTTTATCTAAATATTTGACAAAGATTTGTGATCCTAACATGTCAGCCCAAGCTTCGCTAAGTACAGTATTCCGACAAGTTTCTCCGCGGGGAATTTTAAATGCAGTCTTCTTCGCAAAACAGGCAAGAATATCTTTCATCCCTGAGCTCTCAAAATATTTAGGGTTATCACATGGGTCAGTCATATGAGCAACTTCATGAGCCACCAAAAACGAGATAGCAAAATCACTCGTCATATGTTGCGCAAGGCCAGGTGTGATCATAAAATTATCTGAGTTCTCATCATAAAGTGCGTTCGGCAAAAAAAGTGGTGAGAGTCCTGGATCGGTTGACATGACACCACTGTACTTCAATTTTGTTTTAACTTTATCAAGAAGGGCTTTTTTCGCTTGGGTGCTCATGGGCATCGCCTCAATCACACTTGCAAACTCGTCACGAACGGAAGGAAAGACTTCGGTTCTAATTTTTTTATCTAACGCTTGAATCTTCTTTTGATCAAACCCCGACTGCTCAATCAAAGAGGAGCCCATTCCTCTGGTCATCGCCATGAACAAATCACTGTCGGCGTCAAAACTTTCAATGCGAGTTTTTTTATCTTTTCCATGGCCGTAAATTTGCCAAATATTGGGAGGGTCATCGGCGGAAAGCCCTTTCACTCTAAATAAAATGATCTCTTTAAAGAACTTTTGAAACAAACTCGCACAACCGTTTGGTAAATTTGTCTTTCCGAGAGCCCCTTGGCATTCAGGCTCATTTTCTAGATTGAAGAATACAATTGCTGAGTCGATGCAAGAGGACTTTGCCTTAGATTTTCCATTTGCAAACTGACTGGATTGTTCAATACAGTTCTCTACTGCCGTCTTAGCTTTTAACTCAATTTTCGGCTCGAGGTCCGTGACAATCTTCTGGATTCGACTTCCGCTTGCATACAGTCCATGGACCGTT
>JAYTZS010000210.1:0-11861 GCA_043741885.1 Bdellovibrio sp.
CAAGCACGCGAAAGCAATGAAGCATGTTTGCAGAATGAGTTATCAGTTCCAAATTCTCAGGCGAGTTACTCTATTTATTGCCATCGATATGATTCACCGAGAGAGCTTCGTCGAACAAACTCTTGAATTTTCGATACATGATTCATGTGGAGAGCAAGATGCTTTCTTTGGTACTTTACGCTGGCCGGTACTTCATAAAGTGCGTCGGTAACCGGGACTAATGCTCTTCATCGATTTCCCGCAATTTCCAGAAAAAAGCGAATTGATAGGACTTTTTGTTAGAGTAGATAAAAAATAATTTAGATTGATTATAAAATATGAGGTGTCACTTTTGCCTTTCGCCCGTGCCAAGCGGCATAGAACGAAATGATTGCAGGCAGAGCGAAGCCTTTATAGCCGACCTTTATGAAAATCCAAGATCCAATCGCCGATCCAATAATGAACGATACGATTGATCCGATTCGTAAGTAGTTGGCTCTTACTTCAGATTGCAGGCCCTGTTTCTTGAGATTAAAAGTAAAGACTCGGGAAAGTCCCAAGCCGAGATCAGTGATGAGACCCGTTAAATGCGTTGTTCTTACGGATTTACCGGATGACGAAGTGATCGCCGCATTTTGTAGACCGCTGGATAAGCATAGCAGTGCCAGAAGGATGTAACTTTGCTTGAGTCCAATGGTATCTCCAAAGCTCCCAAATTGAAGTAACTCTCCACCAGATGCAGCGAAGAACAGGCTAAGTCCACTCAATCCCATTACCCAGTCAAAATGCGGCTTCCGCCCATGATAAATAGGTCGATCAATGAGAAGTCCTGCCAAGAAAGCCCCTAAAAGAAAAAAGAGTGGAACCGAAAGAATTCCAAATGCCGCCTCGACTTGCTGATTTGTTAGATCCACACCAAACAGAGTTGCAAACCCTGTTACATGGCTGACGAATCTCCCCGTCGCTAAAAATCCACCGGCGTTAATTGCTCCGCCATTAAAGCTCAACAAGAACCAATGGAGAACTACAATATTATTCGCATTTTGGTCGAAGCGGTGATTAAACATGAGAAATCCATTTCAACATTAAAGACATCTGCTAACAAGTTGCTTCCAGTTTTTGGTGACGAAAGGATGAGCGAAAATATCATAGCCCTTAAAGATGTGCTCAAGATAAAACTCATATTCACTCGGCCTTGAGATTTCATGATAATTTCCTGCTTTCCTAGTTTAGTATTTCAATCGAGTTTCAAGTAATTCTGAAAAGGCTTTGTATGCATCGATTTCGGTGAAAATTCCGACCACTTCGTTGTTATCTACAACAATCGCACAGCCATATTTTTTCCCTGCCATGTGCGCTACGACCTCATTGAGTGGTGTTGTTGGCGCGGTAAAATAAGGATCTGGTGGAGTATATGCATCTTCAACGGTCGCTTTGTTTGGATCGACGTCTTTGAACTGAAGCACGAGATTGATGTCGCGTTCAGAGATCAGTCCAACCAATTTGCCGACCTTTAGAACTGGCAGATGACCAGGCTTCAGCTTTTTCATGAAGTCATTCGCCTGAGCAATTGTCTGATCATAGGCGATCGATTTTGGAACATAGGTCATTTATTTTTGAACAATAGGAATGGCGTTCACGAAGGCTCCTCTGGTTGATTTGAGTGACAGAGTCTTCACATCGCAAGGCTCGAGCCATACTCTGCGGTGATTTAAATTGACTACGGGTCTACTTACTGTGACAACTTGGCACAGATGAATTTTGTGGTTTGCCATGTTGTCACAAAATTCCAATTGGTGGTTGGTTCACCAAACTAGACAAATAATAAATTACTGTAATTTCAGCCACTTGTGTGAACCCGAATTTATCAATGCTTGGTGAGCATTCTGGTATGGAGGTTGAAGTTTGTTCAATTAATCATTTTCTAGAAAAAGGCAATTATGGCAACGAATCTCAGAGTGGCAGTTGTAGATGATGATCCTGAAATGGGTCGAGTTGTTGGCGATCTTTTGGGAGACGAAGGGTACCGCGTTTCACAATATTTATCTGCAGCAGACGCGCTCTTAAAATTTAAACATGAGACCCCACATATTCTTATTACAGATCATAAAATGAAGGACATCGATGGGCTGATGTTTCTGAGAAAAGTTCAATGTGATTATCCCGGCATCGTCTCAATAATGATGACCGCTTTTGGTTCAATCGAAACTGCTATCGAGGCCATGAAATCTGGAGCATATCATTACATTGTTAAACCATTTAAAAATGAAGAGCTAAGCCTGCTAGTAAAAAGAGCCGGCGAGAAGGTTTACTTAAAGCAAGAAAATGCGACTCTGAAGAGAGAACTCAACAAAAGCTTTACTCTGGAATCGATCGTTGGAAAAAGTCCCGCCATCACTTCGGTTTTTGAACTCATAAAGATTGTTGCATCAGCGAGTGCCAATGTTCTTATAACAGGTGAAAGCGGCTCTGGAAAAGAACTGGTTGCCAGAGCATTGCATAATGGTGGACCTAGAAAAAATAAACAATTTATTCCCATCAATTGCACGGCCATACCTGAACACTTGCTGGAAAGTGAACTTTTCGGTCATGTTAAGGGATCGTTCACTGGAGCTATAGCAGATAAAAAGGGATTATTCGAAGAGGCTAACGGTGGAACCTTATTTCTAGACGAGATTGGAGATATGAGTCTTCCACTTCAAACAAAAATTCTTCGAGTACTTCAAGATAGGCAAATTCGCCCAGTAGGCGGAAACTCGATGAAAAACGTAGATGTTCGAATTATTGCCGCCACCCACAGAGACCTTAAGATAATGGTAAAAGATGGCAAGTTTCGAGACGATCTTTTCTATCGATTGAATGTCGTCCCGATTCGAGTTCCTCCTCTGAGGGAACGCATTGAGGACATTCCTATTTTGGTAGAAAGCTTCATTAAGAAGTTTGCGGCACGTAACGATTCAAAAGTTCGAAGTGTTGCGCCCGACGCTATGACATTACTTATGGCACATCCCTGGCCTGGCAACGTTCGCGAACTAGAAAATGTGATCGAACGCGCGATTGTTCTCAGTCCGGGAGAAGTCATTGAAAAGAAGGTCGTGTTGGGAAGCGCCTTAGAGGAAGCCCAACACAATATTGAACAACTTCATGCTGATCGTCCCACGTTGGATAAACTCGAAGAACGATATATCAAAATGGTCCTGGGTGAGGTTAACAACAAAAAAGATGAAGCTGCCCACATTCTAGGTGTGAGCCGCCGCACACTTTACAGAAAAGAAAGGCTTTACGGCATGGTCTCAGACGAAACACCTGAACCACCTGAGGATGCTTATGAAAAAATTTGATAAAGGACTACCCAGCCAAGATTTTTCATATCTGATTGCAGCGATAGATGAAGCCGCCATTGTTGCTGTTACGGACAAACATGGAATAATCACTTACGTTAACAAAAAATTCTGTGCGATTTCGCAATATTCCGAAGACGAATTAGTCGGTAAAACTCACAGAGTGATCAATTCCCACACACACCCAAAAGAATTTTTTGCAGATATGTGGAAGACAATTTCTGCAGGAGAAACCTGGGAGGGCGAAATTCATAATAGGGCCAAAGACGGAACATTCTATTGGGTCAACACCACGATCGTCCCTTTTTTGGATAAGGATGGCAAAGCGGAGAGATACATTGCCGTTCGGTATGAAATTACTGAGAGGAAGCTGGCGGAAGAAGAACTAATAATTTATGCGAAAAAGCTAGAAGTTAGTAACCAAGAACTCACTGATTTTGCTTCTGTGGCTGCGCATGATCTTCAAGAGCCGTTGAGAAAAATTCAGTCATTCGCCGATCGGGTCAAAATAATTTCTAAAAATACAATTCCTGCCGATGCGGTGGACTATCTTGATCGAGTACAGACTTCTGCGAGGAGAATGCAAACTCTCATCAACGATTTATTGACTTACTCGCGTGTTACGACAAAAGCTCAGCCATTTGTTCAAATCTCTCTTGAGAGAGTTCTAAAAGAAGTGTGTTCAGATTTAGAAATTCGTATCGAACAGTCAAACGGTAAGGTTAATTTTCATAATCTACCTTCAATCGAAGCGGATGAAACCCAGATGCACCAACTATTTCTTAACTTGGTAGGCAACGGACTCAAATTCCATAAGAAAGATATTTCTCCTATAGTTGATATTTCGGCAGAGATTAAAAATGAGTCTTCGCTAGGGGAAGGAGGATCTGTCTGTAGGATCTTGACTAAAGACAATGGAATCGGGTTCGATGAAAAGTATCTTGATCGAATATTTACTATATTTCAACGTCTTCACGGACGTCATGAATACGAGGGCACAGGAATTGGTCTTGCCGTTTGTCGAAAAATCGTCGACAGGCATGGCGGTACAATTACTGCCGAGTCACACATTGGAGAAGGGGCAACATTTATTGTGTGTCTGCCTGTTAAACATTTGAGGAAAGAATAATATGAGAACCAAAAATACCGTTCCGATGCTTGTGGCCGACGACGACATTGAAGACTGTCAAATGATTCGGGAAGCACTTGCTGAAAGTCGTTTACTTAATGAAGTCCACTTTGTTCATGATGGCGAGCAGCTATTTTCCTTCCTGCACGAAAGGCATCAAGCCTCAAAACCAGAGAGAAATCTGTTACCCGGCCTTATTTTACTCGACTTAAATATGCCGAAAATGGATGGTCGTGAAGTTCTAAAGGAGATAAAAAAGCATCCGCACCTGCATCAAATTCCAATTATTGTTCTCACGACATCGCAAGCTGAAGAAGATATTGCGAGATCCTATAATTTGGGGGCGAATTCATTTATTACGAAACCGATTGAGTTTGAGAACCTCGTAAAGGTGATGAAAGGTCTTGGAAGATACTGGTTTGAGATCGTCGAATTGCCTGATTGCAAAAACGAGAAGAGATGAAACCGAAAAATTTTCGGATTCTTCTTATTGATGACGATGAAGATGATTTCGTCAATATTAGCGATCTTTTGAAAGATGTTAAATCATCAAACTATGCAGTGACTTGGAAATCTACTTATACGGGCGGTTTAAAAGCACTGCGTGAGGAAAACTTTGATGCCTGCTTACTCGACTATAAATTGGGTGAGAAATCGGGCTTAGATCTATTGATCGAAGCTAAAAAGAGAGCCTTCTCTTACCCAATTATTTTTCTAACTGGCATGAGCGACTTTGAACTCGACTTAAAAGCAATGGAAAGTGGAGCTTCAGACTTTCTAGTAAAAGATCAACTTACCTGGCCGCTTTTAGAGCGCTCGATAAGGTATTCAATAAAACAAGCCTCTGATTTTCAAGAGCTCAAAGAAATAAAAGCTCAAATTCTGCAGCAAGATCGTTTGGCATCTTTAGGTCTACTGGCATCGAGTTTAGCTCATGAAATTGGCACACCTCTCGGAATTATCAGAAGTCGTGCAGAGCTTGATGGAAAACGCGCACCAGAAAATTCAGAAATTCAAAATAACGTCAATGTTGTGGTAACCCAAATTGATCGAATCACTAAACTCGTCAATTCGTTGTTGCATCTAGCGAGAGGCGGAAAGTCTGATTTCGCAACGTCCATTGAGTTAGATACAGTAATTCATGATGTTCTTAATCTTCTGGAGCATGAGTTCGGAAGAAAAGGCATCGAACTAATGAAGGACATCACGCCCAACTGTCGCTTGAAAGCAGAGTCTGGTCCGCTTGGTCAAGTGTTGCTGAACCTACTCATTAACTCAATTCACGCTATCGAAGACGCCAGAAAAGATAATTTGAATAATAAAAATGAGGTTACTTTAAAAGTCGAAGATTTAATTTCCGAAGTTAAGATTTCCGTCATTGATACCGGCGCAGGAATTTCTGAAGAAAATCAGAGAGAACTATTTAAACCTTTTTTTACAACTAAAGATATTGGTCATGGTACAGGTTTGGGACTTGCAACTTCTTTTAGTATTGTAAAATCATGGGGCGGAACGATATCCGTTTTCAGCAAGCTGGGCGAAGGCTCCTCTTTTGTAGTTAGCATTCCAAAATCTAAGTGAATGCGATTTGAATTATGCTACTTTTCAGACGCCCAAGTTAAAAAATCTTTAGGTGAAATTAGTAAACGTCGGCTTCGGTTCAAGTCAAAGTGACAACTTGTCATCGCTTACTGACAGAATGTTCCAAAATAGCATCTAGAATGGACTCCAAGAGTTTAGCCGCTGGCATTTCAACTGCAATAGATAAAAAGAAAATTGCTGGAGGCATGAGCTATGTCAAACGATCTTGTATCGGTCGCTCTAATCGATGATGACAAGGATGATCATCTTCTAATTGAAGATCTTTTAAGCTCAATACCAGGCAGCAAATATGATCTTCATTGGTTTTCCGATTCTCAGACCGGCTTACAGGCCTTAAAGAATCATCTTTATGATATATATTTGGTTGATTATCGACTCGACGCCAAAACAGGCCTGGACCTTCTAGATGAAATGCAAAATCAGGAAATTAAAAAAAGTATAATTCTTTTAACCGGAAAAGCGAGTCGTGAAATTGATGTAGCCGCGATGAACAAGGGCGCATCAGATTTTCTTCCAAAGGATCAGATGACTTCCGAATCACTCGAAAGATCGATTCGATATTGCATTAAACGCGCCCACGATCAGGAAAAGATTAAAGACGCAGAAAAAGCAAAATTTGAGAAAGAAGCATCAGATCAGGCAAATCGGGCGAAAAGCCTATTTCTCGCAAATATGAGTCACGAAATTAGAACGCCACTTGGCGCAATTCTAGGCTTTGCGGACTTAGCTTTAGAGGCAAATGTAACCGAGAAGGAAAAAGAGGATTTTCTTAAGACTATCAAACGAAATGGCGACCACTTGCTCGAGCTTATAAATGATTTATTGGATCTATCCAAAGTTGAAGCGGGTCAGCTGCAATTGGAACATACCTTTTTTAATTGGAGAGAAATTGTAACGGATACGATCGAAACGCTTTCTCCTAAAACACGCGGCAAGGCAATGAAGGTATGCTTTGATACTGATTCGACCATGCCAGCGTTACTCAAGGGTGACTCCCAGCGCCTTCGCCAAATTATAATGAACATGCTTAGCAATGCTATCAAGTTCACTGAAAAAGGATCAATAACCATAAGCTGCTCCAGCGAGGAGAACGAAGGAAAATTTAATATCGTTTTTAAAGTTTTAGACACGGGGATCGGTCTTTCGGTTGAAGATCAGAAGAAGTTGTTCCAGCCATTTCAACAAGCGAATTCTTCCCTTTGTCGTCGCTATGGCGGAACTGGCCTAGGTTTAGATCTTTCAAGAAAACTTGCACGAGCGCAAGGAGGGGATCTTTTCCTGGTATCAAGCAGTTTGGGCTTAGGTAGTGTGTTTCACCTAGTTCTTCCAGCTGAATTCGGTGAAGGCAACATCGTTGAGGATTGTCCAATTATTATCAATACAAAGTCCTCCGTTTCGAAAGGATCGAAGACATCAATACTCTTGGTAGAGGATACAATTGAGAATCAGACAATCGTTAAATGCTATTTAAAGGATTTTAATTATGAAATCGACTTTGCAAACGACGGTGTGGAAGGGATAAAGAAAGCGCTTATCAAGAAATACGATTTAATCTTGATGGATATTCAAATGCCACTTTTGGATGGTGTCGAGGCAACCCGAATTCTTCGTGAAGCGGGATCTGAAACGCCCATTGTTGCCTTAACGGCCCATGCGTTGAAAGAAGATCGAGAAAAGGCTCTATTAAGCGGATTTACGGAGTACATTACGAAGCCGATAAATAAAATAAATTTTAGGGAAACAATCGAACGTATTTGCAAAAAAAGTACAGTGAAACAAGACTGTGGGCAGTTCCGAATCGATGCAAATGCTATATCTCGTTTATCTGATATTCAGCATTGAAGGTTGGCGAAACAGTTAAACGAATTGTTTTCGCGAATTTCTCAATTTCTTTCCAATTTGTAAGTTCAAAATTTTTCGTCGAATCTGTTGGACCGCCATTCGACCTGCTTATATATTTCATTATAAGCTTTGTGAAAAACCCATATTCTTTAAAGGCAAGACTTCCGGCAAAAGAAGCGACAAATTTCGACTTGACAGCTAAATTTTTAGAATAGCGTCTAAGTAAAAGGTCATTCATAGATTTTGCTTTGTGATGTTGATCGGCAGCATTTAGGCTGAATGTAAACAAAGAGGTTCGTATCCCTTTAAGACAGGATCGATTCTGATTGATCCATCTACTGAACCTTCTGGGAAATCTTCCCATGTAGATAGGCGAGCCAATTATCACGTGATCGATACCAACTTTGAAATCTATATAGCTTTTTACATCGCAGACATCGATTTGATGGACTACGTTCTGCAAGCCACTACCGTCGGAGATGCATTTCTTCAAATACTGTTTCCATACTCGCCTCGGTTATTGCCGTAAACAGATCTAAAAAATAAATGCCAAGATGTCACAAGTTTCTGCCTAGTTGTCCCAAGAACTCCCTCTGACAGCCATTCAATCAAGATGGTCTCGGCATCTCCAGTGCAGAGTTATGATTTATAAACGCGACCGCAATAGGGGCAAAAAAAGGAGAAACAATGAAAACAGATTCGCAAATTCAGGCTGACGTTATGCAAGAAATCAACTGGGACCCTAGTGTAACTCATGAGCACATTGGTGTTTCTGCGGCAAAAGGAGTCGTTACATTAACAGGCAACGTCCCGAACTACGCAGAGAAGTACGCTGCGGAGCGCGCGGCACAAAGAGTTGCAGATGTGAAAGCCGTCGTTGAAAAAATCGAAGTAAAATTGCCCAGTATGTTCATTCGAGACGACCAAGACGTCGCCGATGCAATTTTGAATCAATTCAAATGGAGCATTCAGGTGCCGGATCGCGAGTTAAAAGTAAGTGTTGAAAAGGGCTGGGTTACTCTTAGCGGTGAAGTCGACTGGGCATTCCAACGAAATTCTGCTTCTCGCTGTGTATCTGACCTTACTGGAGTCAGGGGAGTTACCAATAATGTCACGATTAAAGCCAAAAAAGTTCAAACCGAAAACGTTAAGCAAAAAATCGAAGAGGCTCTTAAGAGAGAAGCTAAGCGAGAAGCAAGGCAAATTGCCGTGGAAATTTCAGGTAGCAAAGTCATTCTCTCAGGCGATGTCAGAACTTTTTCCGAAATGGAAGAAGCAAAGTGGGCAGCCTGGAGCGCACCCGGTGTAACTACGGTTGAAAACCGTATGAATGTTAATAGCTATATGTGATTTCATAAGTTGGAATCGCTAGTATGGCGATTCCAATTTTGTATTGGCACCAATCATAGGCTTTAGGCACTAAATGTCTCTGAGCATATGGTTTAAGGAATTAACGAATATGATATCACGCCAAACTTATAAAAATCTGGCGAAAATTATTTTCTCAATCACGCCAAATCCAGCACTTGATTTAAGCGGTATCGTTAAAAACCTAAGGCCCAATGAAAAGTCATACGTATTCGACGAAATGAGGGCCCCTGGCGGGAATTCGATAAACTCTGCCCGAATATTAAATCGCTTAGGTATTCCCGTCATTGCCTCTGGATTTTTAGGCGGCAGTACCGGAGACGAAGTCAGAGCTCTTCTTAAATTTGAAAAAATAAAAAATAATTTTGTCTTTATTCAAGGCTCCTCCAGAATTAACGTTACAGTTTCCAATAGCATGTCACATGAACAAACTCGCTTGAGCTTCGCAGGTCCCAAGGTCAAAAAATCAGAAAAAAATCAATTGTTTAGGATTTTTGAAAGGCAAAGAAATTTATCTTTTCTACTCCTTGGAGGCTCTCTGCCTAAAGGTTTTTCGCCAGCTGATATCAGATACCTTATGAGATCTGCTCACAAAAAGAATATTAAATCTATTGTCGACTGTCCTGGCAGTATTTTGGTGCAGGTTCTCGCTGCTAAACCATTTCTGATAAAACCGAATCTTGAAGAATTCCAAGAACTGACCAACAGTTCAGTCAAAACGATTGGAGCTGTGATCGAAAAAGGCAAGAGACTATTGCATCAAACTCAATACCTTTGTGTTTCTTCGGTAGAGGGTGGAACGTTGCTAATGACAAAGCAGAATATCTATTTTGGGCGAATCCCAAAAATCAAAATTAGGTCGAGCGTTGGTGCTGGTGACTCTATGGTCGGTGCGATGGTTGCTCAACTTTATCGGGAAAATTCTTCGGACGAAAGTATCTTGCGAATGGGACTTGGAGCGGCTGCCGCCACTTTAGCTGTGTCTGGTACAACCTTGGGACGCGCTGATGAAATTATTCGGCTGAGTAAAAAGTCTTACGTCGAAATTTTGAAATCTTCCCCATAGGATAGATAAAGTGCTGATATAGAGCCCCGGTAAAAATGTTTTATGACCATCTAGTGGAGTTAAATCCACGTCCTTCGGAGCAACCACATTTTCACGACTTGCGTAAGTAAAACATAGCAAACCAAAGTGACGAATAGGATAGGCCAGTAAGGTAGCGGCAGTGGAACAAAGCCGAGAGCTGAGGCCATTGGTGAAAATGGAAGCCAGATAGCTATGCCCATGACAATGACCGACGTAATTGTGAGCTGCCAGCTTGCTCGGCTTTGAATGAACGGAATCTGGTTCGTTCGGATGACGTGAATAATAAGCGTCTGAGTGATGAGTGATTCGACAAACCATCCTGTCTGGAAAAGCGATGCGCGCGTGGGGTCCCAGCAACCGAAGACATAGAGCATAACAAAAAAGGTAGTGTAATCGAAGATCGAACTGATAGGTCCAATGAAGAGAACGAATTTTTTAATATCGTCCATGTTCCACGGACGTGGTTTGGCGGTTGCTTCCGCGCTGACGGTGTCAGTGGGAATCGGCACTTGGGAAAAATCATAGAGAAGGTTGTTCGTGAGCACCTGGATAGGTAGCATCGGAACAAATGGTAGAAATGCGCTGGCACCCAGCACGCTGAACATGTTACCGAAGTTTGAGCTGGCACCCATGCGGACATATTTTAGAATATTCACGAATACTTTACGCCCTTCAATAACCCCGTCATCAAGCACCATGAGATCTTTTTCAAGTAAGATGACCGAGGCAGCGGCCTTCGCGATATCCGCTGCGGAATCAACGGAGATACCTACATCGGCCACATGAAGTGCCGGCGAATCATTGATGCCGTCTCCGATAAATCCCACGACGTGCTTGTTATGTTGAAGCGCACGGATGATCCGTTGCTTTTGAGCGGGCGACAGCCTAGCGAAAATGTGAGTAGTCTCCACAGCTTTGGCAAGTTCATCGTCGTTCATCACTTCGACTTTGTTACCTAGGAGGATGAGGTCGGCGTTCAGCCCAACGTCACGGCATACTTTTCGGGTTACGAGATCGTTGTCACCAGTGAGGACTTTCACCGTGATGCCGTGTTCCTGAAGTGCTTGGATGGCTTTGCGTGCGGAGTCTTTCGGTGGATCGAGGAACGCGACGTAGCCTTTAAGAATCAATTCGGACTCATCTTTCTTTGTTATGAGCGGCCCTGAGTCGAGATGTTTGTAGGCAAGTGCCAGCACACGGAAACCATCAGCGCTAATTAGTTCGTATTGTTTTATCAATTCAGAACAATGCTCTTGCTCGAAGGGAAGAATCTTGCCATCTAGTTCGTAGAATTTGCAGCGCGGGAAGACCGCTTCCGGCGCACCCTTTGTAAGCAGCTGATGATCCTTGTCTGGCTTTTCCACTACAACCGACATCATTCTGCGCACAAAATCGAAGGGAATCTCATCAACTTTACGATAGCCAATGATAAGTTCCTGATGAGCGTCGCGATGGCTTAAGACCGCGCGATCGAGGACGTTTTTTAAGCCTGTCTGAAAATGCGCTATAAGAA
>JAYTZS010000211.1:0-4316 GCA_043741885.1 Bdellovibrio sp.
CCTCAATCGCTAACTGGGTGGAGCTGTTGCCTGCCCACTCGGTCGCTCAATCATCATGCGATAAAATTGGGACGGCTTCGGATCGTCAATCCCAGTTGCACTTGACTGAATTGCCGATCCATCCACCCGGTGGACTGAGTTTCTTGAGCTCGCTTGTTGCGTTCGATAAAAACACTAACCAGAGAATCTGTCATTCCGTCTGCCAGTGCTTCGATTTTTTTTTCGAGAGCGGCGATTCGAACTTTGGGTGCAAATGGGCTTGTCGCTGAATAAATCAATTGATGAGTTTGGCTCATAAGTCACCTATACTTTCTGAAAAACATTTCAATCTGAAGTTAAGAGAAGGTCAAGATCAGCAGGTCAAGATTCAGTCTCACACTTGTCGAAAGCTCGATGATCGGTCGGCACTGCACGGATTCAGGGATCTGGATTTGATCAGAAGCCAACATATTTCCTAGAATAAGGAAGACGTCCCAGGAGCTCACATGCCTAAAGTTCTTTCGATCTTAGTGATCAGTTTTTTATTTATCACTGAAATCGCCGGAGCTTCGCAATCCACAGCTCAAGGGCGAGTGTTCGTCGGAACGGCGGTTCTCCCAAGATTCTGTGAGTCAGAGATCTTGAGTCAGGTGGCATTAGCTTGCTAGCATGGCTTCCCTTTGTTTTGCAAATCCTATTGGTGACTTCATTCCAAGTGCTGAGTGTGGATTGATATTGTTGTATATCCAGTGCCAGTCGTCGATTTTTTCTCTGGCATCTTGCAGAGAGAAAAAGACATGTTCGTTGAGACATTCATCTCGCACTGGAGAGTTAAAAGCTTCAACGACTTGATTCAGCTTTCTGACCTTGGTGAACTCTAGCCTGATGTTGTGCCGATATGCCCAGTCCAACATTGCTCTTGAGGTAAACTCTGTGCCCTGATCCGTTCTGATGATCTTTGGATAGGTACCAGATGCTATGTGATCCAAAAACTTTGTGACATCAACTCCTCGAATCAAATAATCAACTAAGATTCCTGGAGAAATTTTTGAACACTCATCAACCACAGTCAGCGTCTTAAGCCTTCGCCCTGTCTCCAGATAATCAAACATAAAATCAATCGCCCAGACTTGATCCGGCTCTGTCGCTCGTGTTGGCGGAAGTCTTTGATGGCTGCCAAGTTTTTTGCGCTTTCTCCTCTCAAGTTGAAGATTAAGGTCTGTGTAAATCCGGTGGGATCGCTTGTGATTTATCTTCGACATCTCTTGCTTCAAAAGAACAAAGAGCCTGGGGTGGCCAAAACGTTTTTTCTCGCCAGCCAACTCCATCGACTTGTCGCGAACAGGACCATCTTTGTTTGTTTCAGCTTTGTATTAAAATGTCGAATTGCTCAGGCCCAAAAGACGACAACATCGGGCCTTTGCGGTCTTGTACTTATCGACAAGATACAGGGCCTCTGTTCTTCGAGCTTTGGGCCTTACCAGTTTTTTGAGTTCATGTCCTTCAACATGACAATGTCGAGGGAAAGATCAGCAACAAGACGCTTAAGTTTTGTGTTCTCATTCTTAAGCTCCTTGAGTCTTCTAGCATCGGGCACACCCCAAATCGCCTCTTCGAATGATGCAAAGTTTGGATCGTGACACCGATCTCACGGGACAGCTCTTTGACCGGATGACCGGCCCCTAGTTTTTTGACGGCTCCAATAATCTGGTCGTCGGTGAATCTCTTCTTCATCTGGTGCTCCTTCTCCGGCTTTCTGGCCGGGCTTTTGGCACACCATCACTCAAGATACAAGACTTACAGTTTTAGGGGAGAACCGCCGGGAGGCGATTAAGCCGAAATCCGTCCAGCTCACTATGTTCGGTTCTTAGAATCAGATTGACTACTATATATAGCGGACTAGGCTCAAGCCACCATGGAGGTGAGTTTGGAAATAAAATCAGAAAAGAAAAACCATTTTAAACACATTTGGATTGCAAAGCTTTTAATCCTGAGTGCCTCTTTTGCCTCAATGCTTTTTTCGATCTACCTTTTTTATAGCAAGGACACGCAGAATGGAATTTTTGTTGGACTTTGGGTGCCTTCGATTCTTTCAGCCGGGAATCTTCTCTTTGTAGGCACCCATGAGCAGTGAAGCCATTCTTGCTATCGGCCTAATTATTTTCGGGATAAATTTCATCGGAGTTTATATTTTTTTAAGAATTAAGTTCGAGCAGTGGAGAAAATTAGATCGCTAGTTAGGGTTGGAACCACGGTTATCAAATGATTTGGAGATTAAAATTATGAGCATCACGGCTGTACTGCAAATCATTGTCGCAATTGGTTTATTGAATGTCTGGCTTCTGCGATATAGCAAGGACACCAGTTATCGCGGCGGAAATGCAAAAAATTTAAAAGATGAATTTGCGGCATACGGATTGCCTTCTTGGGCTCATTATTTGGTGGGTGCCTTAAAAATTTCCTCTGCGTTGGCCTTGATAGTCGGTCTTTGGATTTCCTCAGTCGGATTTTATGCGTCCATCTTGGTGGCTTTTTTAATGCTTGGAGCACTTGGAATGCATTTTAAAATAAAGGACCCATTAAGGAAGTCTGTTCCAGCTCTTCTAATACTAGGGATGAGTCTTGCCATCGTCTTGACCAGCTCAATGGCCTGAGCGATCTAAAAACCAAATGAGATCAATAATCCAGTAAATGAATGCTCATTAAAAATATGAACAGATTGAGCCACATAAAAACGAAAGCTGGAATGACTTCAAAAACAGGATCGTGAATTTTAATGCGAACTCCGACTCCAAGAAGCATGAGCAGAGCAAGTCCAAGAGAAGAGACAAGGGCCAAGGGCCCGAAATAGAAACCTGCCACCAGTCCCGTGCTGCCTGCGACCTGTAGCCAACCTGTCAGGGTTCGGTACTGAGGAAGGCCAAAGCGAATAAACTCAGCTCTCATTTTTTTAGAATATACGCAGCTAAATCCATAGCCATAGAAACAAAGCAGGTTAAAGATTTTTAAGACATTTAGAAACGACATATCGACAAGTTAAGCACAGATTAAGATTTTTTAATATTTTTATCCGAGACTGAGTCTGAATTTTCCTATAAAAAAATTCAAAAAATTACTCGAGGTAAATTTGTCCTGCAGAATTTTTATATAGAATGCCCGATAAGATCTGGCCAATTTCAAGCGCACAATCGTGACCGTTCTTGACGCCCACTTCGACTCCGTTCAAGGCTTCAGCAATGTCCAATGGACAAACTCCGCTGGGATTGAATTGTCGGATTAAGCTTGCATCGAATTTCGCTACACAAGATCCGATGCCCACCTTCTTTGTATCTGAAACAACAGCAATGATTTGAGCCTCTGGTCGGCAGACAGGAGTTGGTGTGACCACAGGTGCTTTTTGCTTGCGATTCAGAGTAGCAGCTTCAGCTTGGCAGGCTTGAGAATTCGTGCCGAAATCTTTGAGTATATACTCTTCACAGGTGAGCAAAGTTTCATCTCGCACCAGTTTCACCTGTCGCAAAATAACATGTGAAGCTGTTGATTGGTCACAGGTAAAGCCCTCATGGCAGGTCTCCTGAGAGTATCCACAGAGAGAAGCCAATAAAGTTCCGGTCACAAAAAGAGCGTTGAGCATTTTCATTTTGATCCTGTTTATTTTATTTACAGTTTGGAATTCGCATCAAATCGACGGAGGTGTATTCGATTTCAAACAATTTGGAAAGGGCCCTGACCAAATCCTGTCAGAGTTTGATTGAAAGCTCTTAAATTCATCGCCTTCCAACTGCTGTGTGATGTAGATCTCTTATAGGTCTGTGATTCCATTTAAAGCCTCGCTCAATCCAAACAGTGCAAAGCCACGGGTACGGGGTCGAGAAACTTAAAACCTGGATGCTGGCGGCATTGAGAACCAAGTTGTTTCTGTTTCCAAAGACGTTGGAACTCAATTCTCAGTTTTTTCCGCAGATGGTAAGCTGATCATCGAGTGCGGAGCTGGTGAATCTAGCAACCAAGTAAAGCCGGAAATGTTCCACCATCGAGCGAGTAGAACCGTAAAACCGGATTTGCAAAACGGGAAGACGGTACCTTTTGAAGGTGGCGTTCCCTAGTGGATAGGTTCGTAAAGGTCACGAATTTGAAATTCTGCATTTCCTGAATTTTTGATCTTGGCTAGATTATTCATCGCAGGGCTAAGGGACCGCGCAAAAATAAGTGTTACAACTTGGTTGACGGCAATATTTTATAATTCCAATCGCCATGAAATTTATTTTTCTTTAGCCTGATAGATTCAAATTGCGCATCAGTTATAATCTTTCCAGGTTTGTATTTGCGTTTGTCCA
>JAYTZS010000212.1:0-4291 GCA_043741885.1 Bdellovibrio sp.
CTGGAGTACCTATTTCTATCAACTTTTGCTGCATTTCTTGAGTCGGAAAAACCTTTGTTTCGCGTAATTTTTTCAGCAAACCATCTCGCTTCAATCGAAGGACTTCAATATCTCGATATACTTGAGAATTAAGTAAACTCAAACTTTGGCTAATCTCACCTAAACGATCCAGAGTATTATCTTCTCTAAGAACAAGCCGGTGTTCGGCTCTTGAAGTAAACATTCTGTAAGGTTCACGAGTCCCCTTGGTCACAAGGTCGTCGATCAGCACTCCAATGTACGCTTGATCTCGTGACAAAATGAATTCCGATCTCTCAAGAACCGAGCGTCCGGCATTGATTCCGGCCATGAATCCTTGAGCCGCGGCCTCTTCGTATCCACTGGTTCCATTGATTTGTCCTGCCAAAAATAGTTTTGAAATCGGGCGCGTTTCTAAGCGATGCCAAATCTGGGTAGGTTCAACAAAATCGTACTCGACCGCGTAGCCGTACCGAATCACTTTTACGTTTTGTAAACCTGGAATAGTTTTTAAAAACTCTATCTGCACGGACTCGGGAAGACTGGTCGAAATTCCCTGAAGGTAAATCAAGTTCGTATTTAAGCCCTCCGGCTCCAGAAAAGTTTGGTGGCTGATCTTATCTGCAAAACGCACAACCTTGTCTTCAATTGAAGGACAGTACCTTGGTCCAACACCCTCGATAATCCCAGAGTACATTGGCGACTTGTCCAAATTGTTGCGAATGATCTCGTGAGTTTTCTCGGTCGTCCGAGACAGATAACAAGCCACTTGAGGCAACTGATACTGGGCCGACGAGCGAAAGCTGAAGGGATAAAACTTTTCATCGCCAAAATGAGCTTCAGTTTGACCGAAATCGATGCTTTTCTTGTCCAGACGAGCTGGAGTGCCGGTTTTTAATCTCTGAACAGTGAAACCAAACTCACGCAGTTGATCTGAAAGGCCAATTGAAGCTTGATCACCCACCCGTCCACCTGAAGTCTGATGTGTTCCAACGTGCATCACTCCATTCATGAAAGTCCCCGTCGTGATGATCGTCGCATGAGCTCGAATTTCTGAGCCATCCTGAAGCACCACTCCTAAACAAATCCCTTTTTCCAAAATGAGGCTTTTGACCTCTCCCTGGAGTACCGTAAGATTTTCTTGCTTCAATAATTTCTCAGTCATGTACTGAGAGTACAGATGTTTATCGTTCTGCACTCGTGAACCTCGAACTGCAGGCCCCCGAGTCGAATTCAGACGTTTGAACTGAATGCATGTTGCATCTGCACCGAGTCCCATTTCTCCGCCCAAAACATCAATCTCTCGGACCATATGACCCTTTGCCAAACCTCCGATTGAAGGATTGCAGCTCATGTAAGCAATTCGATCTAAATTGGTTGTGATCATCAAAGTTGAAAGGCCCATGCGAGCGGTCGCCAGACAAGCTTCCACACCCGCATGCCCTGCTCCGACGACAATGATTTGGTAATGATTTTTCGAATTCATCTCAACTTCTCTTTCGATCTCAGAATTTTACTTCAAGCTCTATTTTCCAATGCAGAATTCTTTAAATACTCGGTCCATGATTTGATCGTCATAGCGCTTGCCTAAGGTTTCTTGCACCTTGAGAAGGGCTTCCTTCAACTCCAATGCTGTAAACTCTGGGCTTGCTACTTGTTCGATCAATACACGCGCGCTTTTCATGTTCCCCAAACTGCTAGAGAGATTTTCAAAATGTCTACTTTGAGAGATGACAGCCTGATCTTCAAATTGGCTTTCATGCATCTCTTTTCGAATCGCCGCCTTTAAAATCTCTCGATCTCTTTTATCGAAAGCTGAGACAATTAGAACCTTCTCTTTTAAAACATCAGATAAAAGATTGGCTGAACCTAGCTCCCTTTGAAATTTCTGCAAAGTTTGAAGCTGCTTTTCAAGTCCACTCAAAATTTCATCATTACTTTGATCTGTTTGATCACGTTTATTTCCAATCAAAAATGTCCGTTTCAAATCAAGCAAGCTCAGCTCCTGGAGCTCTTCGGCAGTGCACTTGCGGGAGCAATCAAAAACAAAAAAAATACCGTCAGCTTTTTTCACAGCTGAATAACTTCTTTCAATTCCCATCAATTCAATCCGGTCGACAGACTTTCTAAGGCCCGCTGTGTCCGTGACATTTACTTTCAATCCATCTAGCAAAAAAGAAGCTTCCACAAGATCACGAGTTGTCCCAGCAATCTCAGTGACAATTGCTCGGTCCTCTTCGACCAACAAATTTAACAAACTGGATTTTCCAACATTAGGAACTCCAGTCAAAACTAACAAATATCCATCTCTGAGAAGCCTGCCATGGCGATAAGACTGAACTAAATTTCCAATCTTGAGAATCAACTGATCTACTTTGTCCAAAAGCTCTGGAGTGTTAACTACCTCTAGGCCTTCGGCTGAAAAATCGATCGACGCCTCTAGATGAGCAAGACACCAAATGATTTGGTTCTCAATCCCCTCTAAGTTGATTGATAAATCTCCCTGAAGCTGACGGAGAGCTTGTCTGCTCGCCTGTTGAGACTGACTCTCAATCAAAGCCAACACACTTTCGGCCTGAACCAAATCCAATCTTCCATTCATGAAGGCCCGATAAGTAAATTCGCCTGGTTGTGCGGATCTAGCTCCTGCTAAAAATAAAAGATCGATGATTTGACCCGTGAGTGCGGGGCTCCCGTGAGAAGAGATCTCAACTGTTTCTTCTCCAGTGAAGGAGCGTCCACTGGCAAAATAAGTTGCTACAACTTCGTCCACTGGGATGGCGTTATCTTTGAGCAGGCCAAAATAGGCTCGGTGGGACTCTGGCTGTGCCGGTAGGAAAGTGCAAAGCTTTTTTGCTAGGGCCGCTGCTTGGGAACCAGAGATTCGGATAACAGAAATACCCCCGATTCCAGAAGGAGTCGATATCGCACAGATCGTGTCGGAGTCTCGATTGGCCTTGAACACACCGGTTATTCTGCGTTTTTTTCGTGTTGGGCCGCGCCCTTAGAAGGATAGATTTTGATTTTCTTGTAAAGACCATCACCAATCGAGCGACTTTTGACTCGGTCATCATTCGCTAAATATTGATGGATCACTTTTCGATCCTTTGGCGGAAGAGCCCGAAAATAAACCGACTTTCCTTTTTCCAAAGCGATTCCTTTCAGCTTCTCTGCCAGCTCAACTAATTCTTTGCTCGACTCTTCTCGGTAGCCGTTGCAGTCAATAAGGATATTTGTGCGGTCTTCAGGAAGTTGGTGTTGGAGCACGCGCTTCACGAACAACTGAACAGCGTCGATCATTTGCCCTTCACGGTCTCGCAAAATCTCTTCATCTGCACCACTGAATTCGATAATCAATTGATCTTCACCTTGATCGTCTTTGCTGCTTTGCAATTCAAACTGCAAATCAAATCCAGCTTTTTCAATCAGGCCCTCGACCGTGGCTTGAATCCGATTCTCAATGTCCGATCCGCCTTCTTTTTTCTTTCCACCAAACAACTTGCTGAAAAATCCAGCCATACGTCCTCCTCAGGCTAAGCTTTTACTTCTTTTGTCGAAACCGATTTTGATCGATCACGCATAAATAACTGCTGGAGCAAAATTCCAGCAAGAGTATTAATAAAAATATACAGAGTTAATCCCGACGGGAGCGAGCCCATCATCACAGCAAAAATAAGCGGTAAGAACTGCATTACTTTTGCTTGAGTTGGATCCATCGTAGTTGGAGTGATTTTTTGCTGGATAAACATACAAATGGCCATCAGCACGGGTAAAACATAAAAAGGATCCTTTAAACTCAAATCGTGAATCCAAGCAAAAAATGGAGCTTGATAGAGCTCAATGCTCTGACCAAGAACGCGGTACAGGGCAAAGAAAATGGGCAATTGAAGCAACATTGGAAGGCATCCACCGACTGGATTGACTTTGTGTTCTTTCCACAAGCCCATCATCTCTTTGTTCATCGCTTGAGGGTCATCTTTGAAGCGCTCTCTGACAGCGGCAATGTGTGGCTGAAGCTTTTGCATCTTTTTTGTCGAGCGAAAAGTCGCAACATTTAAAGGCAAAACCAAAGTTCGAACCAAAAGAGTCAGTAAAATGATTGAGACTCCCCAATTTCCTACGACAGAGTAAAACCACTGCAAAAGCTTTAATAAAACTCGGCCAATAGCTGCGAAAAAACCTAGGTCGACAACTCGAGATAAATCTTTGTCTATTCTATCTAAATTTGAGACTGATTTTCCGCCGGAATAAGCCACCCACTTTAGATTCATTG
>JAYTZS010000213.1:0-4255 GCA_043741885.1 Bdellovibrio sp.
ACAGACTCATTGCACTTACATATAATTTACACATGGAAAATCGAAAGATCATTCATGTTGATATGGACTGTTTCTACGCTGCGGTGGAAGAAAAGTACAATCCGAAACTCAAGGGAGTGCCGATGGCAGTCGGTGGCCCACCGGATTCACGATCAGTTGTTTGCACGGCAAATTATGAAGCTCGGAAGTTCGGAGTGAAAGCCGCTGTTCCGAGCAGTAGAGCCCTGCGAATGTGTCCACAGCTTATTTTAGTGCCGCCGCATTTTGATTTGTACAAAAAAGAAAGTCAGAAAGTTCAGGAGATTTTTCGCCGCTTTACAACTTTGGTCCAACCGCTCTCTTTGGACGAAGCCTTTTTAGATGTCACAGATTCATCAGATTTTCATGGCAGTGCGACTTTGATTGCCCAGGAAATCCGCCGGCAGATTTTTCAAGAGGTCGGGCTTGGTGCGTCGGCAGGCATATCTTCCAATAAGTTTTTAGCCAAAGTGGCCAGTGATTGGAATAAGCCTAACGGACAGTTTGTGATTCGACCGACTGATATTGAGAAATTCATGCTCGAATTGCCGATTGAAAAAATTTACGGGGTGGGAAAAGTCACTGCAGAAAAAATGCATTCGCTAAAGCTGTTCCATTGTGGGGATTTGCAAAACCTGAGCTTGTTCGATCTTCGGCAGCATTTCGGTAGCTCGAGAGCTTTGGAGCTGTTTCAACTGTGCCGTGGTTTCGATGATCGACCGGTGCACCTAGATCAGGAGCGAAAGTCTCTTTCTGTCGAAGAAACATTCTCACAAGATTTGCATAACTTAGATGACATAGTAAAAGCTATTCCGAATCTTTTTGAGAGTTGGCAACAGAGATTTTTGCGCTATGAAGCAAAGCGGATTTCTCAAGCTAGCAACCTAACTTCAGGTTCTGGATCTGGGGTTCGCGGACTCGTGGTCAAAGTTAAATTTAGCGATTTCAAAACCTCAACTCATGAAGAGAGCTTTCGCGGGCGGCCGCAAATTGAAGACTTCGAAAAGCTACTTCGTGCTGCCTGGCAAAAGCGGCCTGATTCCATTCGCCTTTTAGGTTTGGGAGTGCGTCTGATTTCGGCCCCGGAAGAAAGCTCATCCAGCGATCAACTCAAATTTGCTATGTGAGCTTGGGTTTGTTTGATATGACCTTGCTATGAGCGCTTCCAAAAGTTCGACCTCGACTTCCTCGTCTCTGCTCCCATTCTTCATAACGATTCCTCATTCCGGAGAAAAAGTTCCAGACTTTTGCGACTGGCTTTCGAGTTTGCCTGAGGAGGTCCTAATGTGCGATGTCGACCGCTTTGTCGATCGCCTTTATGAGCCAGTATTGCAAAAGCTACAGATTCCAGTGATTAAAACAGAATGGCACCGCTATGCCGCAGATATGAACCGAATTCCAGAAGACGTGGATGCCGCTTCTGTCGAAGGAAATCCAACGGAGCCAGGGACACATTCGCGAGGTTTTCATTGGGTGGTGACGACGACCTCACTCACTCTAATGATGAAACCAATGACACTGGATCATCACAAGCGACTCGTGCAGTTAATCTACAAGCCATTTCATTTAGGTATTCGCAATCAATATCAGAAGTTTGAAGAGAAGGGCTCAAGTCAAATCTTTCATTTGGACGCGCATTCAATGCCCTCTCTTGGAACCAAGATGCATCGAGACCCAGGACAGTATCGTGCCGACATCGTCATCAGTGATTGTCTGGGACAGAGCTCAAAAAAAGAATTCGTCGATTTAGTCATTGCGGCTTATGCGAAAGCCGGTTTCCGAGTGGGGTACAACTGGCCGTATCAAGGTGGCCGAGTCAGCGAGCAATATGGAAAACCCAGCATTGGCCATCATGCTGTGCAAGTTGAAATCAACCGCTCTCTCTACATGAATGAAACAAGCAAACAACTCAATTCGATTCAGGCAGAAGATGTTAAGTTGAAAATTGCCAACGCGATTGATTATATTCGAGAAAACATTCCTGGATTACTTTAATAAATGGGAATGGCGGGGTATCGCTCGGAGATTGGCAGAGACTAAGATTTAAACTAGTTGGTTCCCGTAACTTCTAGCGAGGTCTGAGGCAAGAGGTGGCATCCTGCCAGATGGAGGCTGTGCGCCTCCATACCTCGGCATTCGGTCGACCATCCAGGTCGATCCGATTTTAAAATTCAGACTTTTCTTTCTATCTCTGATTTTCTTAGCATCTCAAATTCTCTTCATCTTTAAGTCTCCCGGTCACGATGACCGGGAGAGCAGGAGCTCGAGGACAGAGTCCTCGATAGACAGGATGTCTTTCCCCACGATCTATCAACACCGACGAATTCTTCTTCACACGCAGAACCCTCGATTTCACGCAGATTCCAACCAGTTCCAAAATGAAATAAAGTTCCGCTTTGGTAGTTCCTGCTTGGAACTATTGCTTAAGTTTCCCCCAGACCAATGTCGATACAATCCTTCTAAGCAAAATTTGCTAACTCTAATAGCAAAAAATCCATGGCATATCGATTGCTCAAGTTAATAACTGTTAACACTGTTCATTGATTGCATCACAGGAGGAATTTCATATGTTCAATCTTACAAAATCACCTAAAAATTCAGTAAAGTCCGGACGACTTTCTAATGGATTGATTTCTTTATCTTTTGCTTCTTCTCTCTTTTTTGTCGGCCAAGCTCAGGCGGTTTTCCAGCCGGGGCAGGGTCCTCGTCCTCACACTCTTTGTCTTCAAACTGGAATTGCAGATGGAATTGTAACGGTTCCAAATGCTGAAGCTTTGCTTCAAGTTGCGGTGACTTCGCTGGCACCCAAAACTTCAGGTGACGCTCCTGCTGCAAAGATCGATGTTTCAAAAAAACAATCGCAAACCAAGGTGGCCCTTGCTTCTAGAAATTCTCAACTTGCAGCGTCCTCTAATGAAGATCGATATTTAGGCGAAGGTTTGGAGCTGACAATTCAAACTTCTGAAGCAGATGATTTGGGTCGAAGGCCAGGACATCTCCATGTCCAGCTTTCAGACGGAACTTCCGTAGACCAAGATGTTCAATGTCAGGCACTGCTTTATCCAATGTCAGCATCAGGACTTTAGGACCGGCCAACAGGTCAGTTGATCGCAAATCCATTGAGGGTCATCCAGTGGAAGATCGTGCCCGGCGGTGGGGTGAACTAGAGGTTTGAGAATCCACATCTTAGCAATTCTTTTAGAACACTCCGAGCTCACAAGCCGATCTCCTTTGCTGCATAAGATAAGGATTTCGGTTTTTGGCCTTTGAGTCGGAAATTCGTAAATGGCGGCAGTAAAAAGTTGGCGTAAGAAATTGGTTTTAGAGGTCCTGGGGAAGCTTTGAAAATCAGGAGCTATTTGATTTCTTTCGATAAAATAGTCTCTAGCCGCCTTCAATACACATTTTTCTTTATCCAGCTGAGATTGGCTGCCCCTTAGCAGCTTGACGACGTCCAAATAATGCAATGGCTTCATTCGATCTGTCCAAGGTGAATTTCCTCGGTCGCTGGTATTGATCGTAACCAATGCCGAAACTTCTTCTGGAAAGTTTTTAGCCCACTCGACGGCAATCATGGAGCCCAATGAAAGGCTCAGGATGCAGACCGAGTGCCCCTGTTCTAGGAATCGGCTGCGAGCTCTTAGATCTCGAACATTGTCGCGAACATTGCGCCAGCTCGTGCTATGGGCCAGGCTTCCGTTGCCGCGAATTTCGAGCAGCTCGATTTCGTCAGATGGAAATGCGTGATGGAAAAACTGAAGGAAGTTTCCCCAGTGGCCCGAATGCCGGCCAAGACCTCTTAAGAAAATCCATTTTCTTGTTTCTGCCATGAGCTTTCGGTTTTCTCAGCTTTTGATGGACCGCGCAACAATTTCCTCAACTAGGGCCAGCTGTGATTGCATCTCCTGGCCTTCAGAGTTAATTTTTGAGGTCCATGCCCATATCCAATTTGCAGACTCTCGCACGAAAAACAGTCAAAGCTCTTGCGTCCATGAAATTAGCAGTGGTCGTGCTTTTGGCGATTGCAGCCATCACTGCTGCCGGGACTATTGTCGAAGCTCATTTCAATGATGCTCAAGCAGCCTCTGCTCTGGTCTATCGCACTCCTGTGATGTTTTTGATAATGGGTTTTCTTTCGATCAATCTGATATCTGTCATGGTTGATCGGCTTCCCTGGAAGCGCCGACATCTACCGTTTTTGTTGGCTCATGTCGGCATCCTGATTCTTTTGATTGGC
>JAYTZS010000214.1:0-11720 GCA_043741885.1 Bdellovibrio sp.
TCCAGCGAACTTTGTTCAAAGAATATCCAGCAGCTTCGACGGCTTCAGGGGCTTCACCAGCAAAACGCAAAAGTAGCCCGGCTTTGGTGGAATAGAAAAGATAACTAATCAGTCCCACTGCAAGAAATGCAATTACAACGGGTGAATAATGAAAATGAACTTCCAGAGGCAAGCTCGGGGTCGAACCCGTCGAATTGTAAAGAAGCTTGGTAATAAACGGAGCGATTCCAACAGCTAACAAATTCAACCCTGTGCCAACAATGATTTGGTCCATTCGAAGCTTCAGAGCGAAAAAGCCGAATAGCATCGCAAAAACAACTCCGGCAATTCCACCGCTGAGGAGCCCCAACCAGGGCGAATTCGTTTGCAGTCCGCCAATCGCTGCAAACAAAGCTCCCATTAACATCAAGCCTTCAAGAGCGATTTGGATTACGCCACATCTCTCACTGAGCAGCCCACCCATTGAAGCAAAAATAAGTGGAGTCGCGCCACGCAGAACACTCATTAAAAAAGCCAAAGAGAACATCGAGAAAACTATTTCAGAGAAAATTGTCATTTGCTCTTTCCTCTTTTGAAATATTTGGAAATTTTAAAAAACCGAGCTTCAATATAATAGCTTCCTGCCACTGAAAAAATTAAAATGGCTTGAATCACTCGCGTGAAGTCCCTGGTGATAAACTGAGTTTCCATGTCCAAGTCAGACGCCCCTTTCTGCAAAATTCCAAAGAGAAAGGCTGAAGCTAGAATGCCAATTGGATGATTGCGAGCGAGCAAAGCAACTGCAATTCCAACAAATCCATAATCAGGTGAAAAACCAATTTTAAATCGGCCTGTGGATCCCAGCACTTCATTTAGACACACGCAGCCAGCCAATGCTCCAGCAAGCGCCATCGCAGCCATCTTCCATTTTTGTGGATTCATTCCGGCAATTTCAGCGGCTTTTTCATTTTGCCCGCTGGCCCTTAACTGATAACCCCAAGTCGTCTTGTAAAGAAAGACAAAGCTCAAGAAACTCAACGCTATGGCAAAGAGGAGAGACAGATTAGCAGGGGAATCTTTGAAATAAGTCTGCACGAAATCATAATTTTTAAATAGGAACTCTGTCGGAATAGGTTTTGATTCCGGATTTTGCGAATCGGGATTTTTAATCAGCTCCAAAGCGACAAAGCTAGTCGCAGCTGCAGCGATAAAATTAAGCATCATAGTCACAACCACTTCATGGCTGCCGCGCTTAGCTTTCAACCAGCCGGCGATCCACCCCCAAAATGCACCAGCTGAAATTCCGACGGCTGCAATTAGAAATGGAGCTATGGGAACAGGTATTGAAGGAAAGCTAACTCCAAACCAAGTGGCTGCCAGAGCCGCAATCACCAGCTGACCTTCAGCTCCAATATTAAATAGCCCCGCATGAAAAGCCATGCTGACAGAGAGACCAGTAAAAATCAGCGAGGTCGAGTAAAACAAAGCGAGCCCTAGATCATAGGGAGATCCAAAAGCACTTCGAAACAAAACTCCAAGAACAAAAATCGGGTTCTCGCCAGCAACAAAAGCCAGAAGACCCGACAGCAAAAGCCCAAATGCCAAACCCGCTGTTAGACGGAGGAAATGTTTCATGAAAGTGGTCCCGTTGAGACTCCGGTCATCCATTTACCTAACTTCATTTCATCAAAACTAGAAGAATCCATCTCGCCAACAAATTGACCTTTGAATATCACCACAATTCGATCTGATAATTTTATCAGTTCTTCTAATTCTGATGAAATTAATAAAATCGGGCAGCCGAGGTCTCGCCATTTCAAGATTTCGAGATGCAGCCGTTCAATGGATCCGATGTCGACTCCACGTGTGGGCTGGGCGGCCAACAGAAATTTCGGATTCCGAGAAAACTCACGAGCTGCGACTAGTTTTTGCTGATTTCCACCAGATAAATTTGCAAAGTTTTGGTTGGAATCATCTGGCCTCACATCAAATTTTTGGATGGCCGTCACGGTTGCTTGTTCAATCGCGTTCCAATTCAGAAAGCCCTTTCGCTGAAATTGATTTGAACGCTCTTGACCCAAAAGAAAATTTTCTTTTAAATTCATGCCAATAAGCGAGCCGTGATCCAACCGATCTTCAGGCAAATACGAAAAACTTTTCCGTTTGAGATCTTGAGGCTTATCGAACCGAATCGAGTTTTGATTCCAAAAAATTTCACCCTTAAAATCTTGAAATTTTGATGGATTCAAAAGTATTTGAATCAGCTCAGATTGACCGTTGCCCTCAACCCCGGCAATGCCAACAATTTCACCACCTTGAATTTTTAGATTCAAATTCTGTAGGTTTGATTTTGCATGTGTTAAATTTCTGAGCTCAAAGCTTTCGCTTCGAAGTTGAACTGGATTTTTTTCGATCTTCCCAAGCTCTCGGCCGATCATCCACTCGGACATTTCAATTGCTGTTGTTGTTTTGACAGCGCAAGTTTGCACCACTTGACCTTGGCGAAAAATGCTCACAGTGTCTGCCAGCTCGGCCACTTCTGCCAATTTGTGAGTGATCAAAATGACAGTGTGCCCAGAACTCTTTAAACTTCTGAGCTGGGTGAAAAGAGTCTGAACTTCTTGTGGAGTTAAAACTGCAGTTGGCTCATCCAGAATCAGAATTCTTGATTGGTTGTGCAGCAATTTTAGGATTTCAACTCTTTGCTGAAATCCAACGCTGAGATTTTCAATCTTTTCATTCCATGGAACAGGCATCCCATAATTTTTGCTTAAGTTTTCGAGTTCTTTTAATTTTGATGTTTTATTTAAGCGGCTAAAGAGATTTTTTTTACAAGGCCCGTCGAGGAAAATATGATCTAGAGCCGTCAAAGGTCCCGCCAACATGAAGTGTTGGTGAACCATTCCGATGCCAGCTTGTTTGGCTTCAAAAGAATTGTAAAAATGAATGGATCGCCCATTCATTCGGATATCCCCGCCGTCTCGCTGATACATTCCGAAGAGAATTTTCATGATGGTGGATTTGCCAGCTCCATTTTCTCCCACAAGGGCGTGGATGCTACCGGCTTCAACTGAGAAACTGACGTTCTGGTTGGCACTGACAGAACCAAATGCTTTGCTCACTTGAATGAACTGGAGCAAAGGCGGCTGGTCCATTTTAGTTTTTAGCTTTCTTGTAATAATCAGGAACTTGAATTTGTCCCTTGATGATTTCAGCTTTGAGAGTTTCTATTTTTTTTCGGATGTCTGGGGTCAAAACCTTTTCATTGCTAGCGTCAACCGAGTAATCGACGCCTTTATTTTTGAGTCCAAAGTGGACCACTCCGCCCTGGAATTTTCCATTTTTACCTTCTTTAATTGTCTCATAAACGGCTATGTCGACTCGCTTCATCATGCTGGTTAAAATGATTCCGGGTTTAATCCAATCTTGGTTTGAGTCGACTCCAATTGCGAATTTCTTTTTTTCTTCGGCAGCATCAAAAACTCCCGAACCCGAAGCCCCTGCGGCAACAAAGATCACATCGACTCCGGAATTATACTGTGCCAGGGCTAATTCTTTGGCTTTTGCAGGGTTGTTCCAAGACTCACCAGTCACTCCAATAAAATTCGAAATCGTTTGCGTTTTCGGGTTGATTTTTTCTCCCCCAGCTTTGTAACCGAGCTCGAATCTTCGAATCAGTGGAATGTCCATTCCACCGATGAAGCCGATTTTTCCACCGCTTGATTTCAGTGCTGCAATCGCTCCGACTAAATAGGATCCTTCATGCTCTTCAAATAATAGACTTTTGATATTTGCTAAATGAGCTTCGCCGTCGATAATTGCAAATTTTTTGTCTGGAAATTGGGCTGCGATTTTTTGTACAGCATCGAGTTGCGCAAAGCCCACTCCGATAATCAAATCAAAATCTTTTTTTGCAAATCCTCGATGCAAAGTTTCAATTGCGTTGTTGTCTGTGGCTTCGACATATTTCAAATCGATCCCGAGTTCTTTTTGTGCCTTTGTAGCACCTTCAAAAGCAGCCGAGTTAAAAGACTTGTCGTTTTTCCCCCCTTTATCGAGAACCAATCCAACTTTGTAAGCCCAGGCAAAATTTTGAGAAAAAAAGAGAAGCAAAGTCGTCGCAAGAAGTTTTCCTGAAAATTTTGTCATTCGGTTTCCTTGGTTTAAGAATTCAAGGACTTTAGTCAGTCTGTCGGCTTGAGTCAAATTCGCTGAGATGGAAATAAAGTGGTATAGAGATTTTCTCTTCGCCTGCAGCAATATGTGATTTGCCAAAATCGAATTGCCCCAATTCATGTATTGAAGCACTATAAATTAGTCAAAGGTTAGTCAAATCCACCTTGGAGGTGTAAGATGGCATTATCAATGTTCAATCAAGATCCTGAAACAGTGACAAATCTCACACCGAGTGCATCCCAGCAGAATTTAATAAATACCCGTTGGGACAACCCGGTTGATGTTTTATCTCTCAAAGAAAATGAAATCATTTACAAAGAAGGCGAAGTTCCTAAGGGACTTTATTATGTCCGAGCAGGTGCTGTGAAAGTGGTTGTGAACCGCTCTCTTACTCGCGGTCGAATGAGCTCTCCTGAGTATGTGAGAAAAGTTGTCGGATCTGGAGATCTCTTTGGTTACAAAGCGATCATCAAAGACACGGCTCATGTTGAGTTTGCAAAAACTCTACGTCCGACAGAACTGTATGTTTACTCTCGAGAGGCTGTTCAATCGGTTATGAGCGGGCCGAACTCAGTTCAAAAAATGATGTTTACTCAGATGGTGAAAGATCTTGAAGCGAAAGAAACAATCAACCAGCTTCATTATCTGGCATCTGTGCAAGAGAGAATTGCTTACCAGTTAGTTCTCCTAGCTGACAAATTTGGAGTTCCAACAGCCAATGGAACTTTGATTAGCTTGCGGTTGACTCGGAATGAGTTGGCGCAGTTAGCAGGCACAATCAATGAATCACTCAGCCGGCATTTGACGGAATTTAAAAACGACGGAATTCTTGAGCTCAACGGCAAAGAGATCATCGTCAAGGATTATCGCGGTCTAATGGAGAGATCTGGAAACTTTCACTAAAAGTTGGCAGCACAGCTGCTGATTGTATTCATGCTGATTGTATTCAAGTGAATTGACCCAAGATCTCCGGTCAGATAGGTGTGTGCCGATGAAAGTCATCGGCACCATCGAATCCTGCTACCGCGACAAATTTGGCACTCCAAGACAGCCAGGCTTAGCGCCCTCATCTTGGGCCGTTTTACAGATCAAAAAAGAGTGGCAGCCCGAATTTGCATTGCAAGGTCTTGAAGGTTTTTCCCATCTTTGGATCGTGTTTCTTTTTCACCAAAATACCAATCTTCGATATCACGCCAAAGTTCATCCTCCGCGCCTAGCTGGAGAGCAAATAGGAGTTTTCGCAACTCGCAGTCCTCACCGACCCAATCCGATAGGCTTATCACTTGTGAAAATAGAAAAAATTGAAGGCTCGCGAATTTTTCTTTCGGGAATTGATCTTGTCAATGGAACTCCAGTGATCGATATCAAACCTTATCTACCCGAAGTCGAATCTATTCCGGGTGCAACATCAGGCTGGCCTGCAAAGTCGGAGAAAACTTCAGAAATTACAATCCAGTGGAAAGGGTCGGAATTGAAAGTGATACAACGGTGGTCGAAAAAAATTCAACAGCCGCAATTACAAAGTCTGATTGAGGAGACTCTTTCATTGGATCCTCGTCCCCTCGTTTATAAAGGTTATGAGGGAGGAGCTTCTCCCTACAGGGAGACGCACGCGATTCGGCTGTTTGATGGCGATATTCACTTTCGATTTCTAAATCCAAAAACGATTGAAATTTTGAAAGTGATTACGCAAATTTCGAGCCCAGCAATAACCTAACGACACTTCAGCAATGCCGAGATTAAAATTCATCATGCAAAGGGCGCATGACAACTGCTGTATCCTCCGATTTTTCATAATTTAGTTGATCAAATCTCCAAAATCGATTTTCCTGCACACTCAGTTAGAAGTTTGAGAAACTCGCCAAGCAACTTTTTACTAGGGGAATTTGTGCAGAATATCAATGGGCCTATGATTACCAACAAAGTGACTTTAAAAACTTCAACCTGCACTTCCGATCGGCAAGTTCCTACTCTCAGTCTGAAAAGTTACACCGACGGAAGCAGAGCTGAGCAAATTCGCTTTATTGATCAGCTGTTCTCAGGACTAAAAGATTACGGCTTTGTTGTTTTAAAAGATCACGACATTCCCCATGGTCTTTTCAGTCAAGCTTACTCCCTTCTCGAAAATTTTTACTCTCTAACAGTCGAAGAAAAAATGGCTTACGCCGGAGTCCACGGCGGGCAGCGCGGCTACACAGCTTTCGGCACGGAGCACGCGAAGGATTCCCCGGTAATGGATTTGAAAGAATTCTGGCACATTGGGCGTGAGGTCTCTCCGCAACATAAATTCGCCAAATACTATCCTCAGAATGTTTGGCCGTCAGAAATTCCGCAGTTTCGATCAGTTTTTTCTGAGCTTTACTCAGCTTTGAATGATGCTGGGAAAGCAATGTTGCAAGCTTTGACTTTTCCGTTAGAAGTCCCACAGAATTATTTTGATTACATGATAGAAGATGGAAATTCGATCTTGCGATTGCTGCACTATCCACCAATTGCAGCCAACGCTGATGCCCGAGCATTGCGAGCGGCGCCACATGAGGACATCAATTTAATCACACTCCTTCCAGCTGCAACTGCAGCAGGATTGCAACTAAAGGACCGAGATGGATCCTGGTTGGAAGTCGAAGGAAATCCGGGAGAGTTAATTGTGGATGCAGGCGATATGTTAGCGCGCATCTGCAATGACGTCATACCTTCAACCACTCACCAAGTCGTGAACAGTCCTGAATCTAGCAAAAAAAGCCGTTATTCAATGCCATTTTTTATGCACCCGCACCCAGAGGCTATTTTGTCCTGCATTCCTTCTTGCAAAGGAACTGGGGCTAAGTATGCTGACATTTCGTCGCATGATTTTCTCATGCAGCGCTTAGAAGAGATTGGTCTTCTAAAAAAATAAAAAGCAAAGAATAAGCAAACTCGATGACGGCACCAGCAAAACCATCAAAAATATCGAAACTTTCGAATTTATCAAAACTGTCAAAAAAGAACCGCAACATTGCGCTTTTAGCAGCGATCAGCTTTCTTTTACTCCTCGTGCTTTTTTTTCGAGAGAGAAGACCAGAATCTGGACTCGAAACTAGTGCAGCGGAGGCAACTTCTGAAGAGCAATTCGGAGACAAAGTGGCATCCTCAGGAGCAGCCAGCAATGGCGCCAACGAGTTGATGCCAATCCTTAATCAAATCAGCACTTGTCTTCACCTTTCGACTCGAGCTGAAACTTCGGTTCCTTTCACAATCGAGAGCGTCTTTGATAATTTTCAATCGGAACTGGGAGCAGTCTCGCATCAAGCTGACCGCTCGATGCGCTGGGATCTGAGAGAGCTGGATGGAAAAATCAAGCGGTTGCAATTAGTCATCACCGAAAATGACGAGGGCCAAGTCGGGCGGGAGCTTCATGCGTTTTCGTTGGATTCTCAGGGCAATGCAACTCCACAAGAAACGGAACCCAGTCTAGCGGTGAATCCGCCAGATGATCGAATTCATCAAATGCTAAAAGAAGGCGAAGTGATAGACAAAGATCGCTCGGCTGTGGCGTTTTTTCCAACTGGTGGAAGAGTTGAATATATTGAGAAAAATGGAGTGCTGTCCCAGCTTCAGTTTTTTCAAGGTCAAAAAAGCGTAAGATGTGACGACCTCAAGCAACCTTCCAGCTGTCAGTGCTTGTAAGCTAAGCCATCTCTCAAATTCAACATTCTTATCTGCTTGAATGGCATGAAAACACGTGTTGCAATAACCGCATGATTTTAAGATTGCTAATTTGCTTAGGGTTGACCAGCATTTGCAGCCTCAGTTGGGCGGTTGTGACTAATATCTCAATCAATCCCAGCACAGTTTCAGGGGTTGATTCAACGGATGCCACAAATATTATGGTTTTTGGTGGAATTGTCGGGCCAATCGGAGCCTGCACCACCCCCGACGGCACTAACACTTGCAACTCCTGCACAGCCATGACGAAATTCTGTCCCGAGGCGGCGCCTTATAGGTGCGCCGAGCGAAGTATTTATCCAGCGCTGGATCTTGTGATCACCATGGTGGTCGACACCTTGCCGACAACTCCTGCAATTGCTGCGAAGACTGAGCCTTCAGGTGGATCCACGGTCAACATGGACAATCCGACTCCCGCACCCGTACCGGTGGTTGGTCAGCCTTTTACAATTCGAATCAAATGGTCGGAATTGTGTTTGAAAGCTGGCTTAACTGCGACTTGCTCTGCAACGGCCAGTTCAGCCGGGGGGAATATCATTATTTATGTTGGAGTTTCAGATGGGACAAATCTTTTTTCTGGAGCCTATCAAAAGCTGACTGTGAAAGTCAGTGCTCAAGATCCTACATTGACTCCGGCTCTGGTGACGATCGGGACCACAGACGCAGGCTTTTTTGACTTCAGCGTTTTACCTGGAGATCAGAAAGTGTATGTCAACGATGTCAGAAGAGGTGCCATTGGCCCAACATTCCCCTTAGATAATTCGCTCATTCGTTGGCAAGCTTTGAGAGTCTACTTTGCTCAGACAGCAGCGCCGCCCGCAATTCCAGACTTTTGTATTCCTTTAACAGCCGATAATTTTGACGACTTGGCTGTTGTTGATAAAGGCACCATTGAAACCAAATTGAGCACTCGCAAGGTGTCCGGTTTGGAAAATGATCAGACCTATATGTTTTCCATCGCTTCAGTTGATGAGGCTAGCATCGTCAGCTCTTTTACAAAACCTTCAACTTTAGCCGCTGCTCCAATTGGTCACACAGCTACACCTGGACAAGTAGTAGGGCTGCTTGATGATAAAAACTGTTTTATCGCAACGGCTGCATTCGGCTCGCAAATGGATCCCGAAGTTCAATTGCTGCGAAAGTTTCGCAATCAATTCTTTTTCAACAATTTTATGGGTCGTAAATTTATACATACTTATTACGAATTCTCGCCTCCAATAGCAGCGTTTATTTCCCAGCACGAAGCCCTTCGGGCGGGCGTCCGCTTTAGTTTGTGGCCATTGATTTGGTTTGCCGAAATTGCTCTTCATCTCGGATTCACCTCAGCTTGTTTGATCTTCTTTGCGACTTGGTTTTTACTTTTGGCAACGGCCCAGCTGCTTCGCCGAGGACTGACGTGAAAATAAAATGGGTCTCGATTTTATTTATTGTCTCCACAACCTATTTTTCAGAAATGTCGCTGGCTGAAAATTCTTCTAATTCTTTTAGCTCATCTAATTCTTCAGATGCTTTCGAGTCTCGAGAAGAAGCTCCACCACAAACTTCGACAATTCCCAAATTTCAAGGATCTCGAGTCGACGAAGAAATGAAGTTACAAAAGCAAATATTGCAGAGAAAGAAAGACGGCGATGCAGCCGTGGATTATGATCGCAACACTGATCGATTTCCATTAGAACCTCCGGTGTTTCGAAAACCTATCGGTCCTAAAGAGGGAGGATCGGTTCGAGTCGAGCATCCAAAAGCTGCGGAAGGATTGATTCGAATTAATAAAGATGGAAGTTACCAGTACAAGACTCCGCTGACTAATAAATCTCAATCTGGCACTTTCCGCTTGGGCTCAATGACAACACCCAAAATCAGCTCGGCAACTACAGATATTACTTTTGATTCCATGTATGGGAATTCAAATTTGCTCACGATGAATTTTGATTATGAATATCAACCCTTTCGAAGCTTTGGTTCGCTGGGGCTCGTTGTCGGAACTGGATTTGCTACGGTCACTGCCAAGGGAACTTTCAAGAGCCAAATCACTGGGCGTCCTCCTCGTTCCGAGGAATCATACAACTTGTACATCGTTCCGCTCTCAGCATTTCTCAGCTACAGATTCGAATACGTCCGCCGTCAATGGATCGTCCCATTTATCAATGGCGGAGGTACCTATTTTGGCCTGGCTGAAGTACGAGACGATGGTAAATCCCCAGAATTCGCGGGAGCTCCAGCAATAGGCGGAGGCGGAGGTTTGCTGATATCGATCTCACGTATGGACGCAGCCAGCGCCTTTACATTGTCTCAAGAGTACGGAGTGGCGGACATGTGGCTTGTGCTCGAAGCAAGAGCCATGAAGGGACTCTCAGAGGATACTGATTTTACCAGCCAGACGATCAGTGCTGGTATCAGCGTCGATTTTTAGTTATACAGCACGCATGGTGCCTGAGAAAAAAAGAATTAAACTGCTGATCTCTTATGATGGCACTGACTACTGCGGTTGGCAGAAACAAAAAGATCACAAACACGGTCCTGAAAAACCATCGCTTCAAGAAACTATTGAGAAAACACTGTCGCGAATTTTCAATCAGCCTATTTCGCTCTCGGCTTCGGGACGAACAGATGCTGGAGTGCACGCGCTCGCTCAAATTGCTCACTTTGATACCACAGGAAAGATTCCTAAAGATCTGTGCTGGGCGACTCGCTCTCTGTTGCCACCGTCAATCGTAGTGAAAGCGGCCTGGGAAGCTCCGGCTCAGTTTCACTCGACTTTATCCGCGACCCATAAAACATACCGCTACTGGGTTTGGAATTCTCAACGGCCCACAGCTTTGCTGGCAAGAATGAGCCATTGGGTGCGGACGCCGTTAGATCTGGATTACCTCAATGAACAAACTCTGTATTTAAGCAAAAATCAGGATTTTAAAAGTTTTCAGTCAGTTGGAACTGAAGTCGCGCACACTGTGCGAGAAATTTACCAGGCTCAGTGGAAACAGCGAAAAGGTCCGCTGGTCGAGTTTGAAATCACCGGAAGTGGGTTTCTCAAACAGATGGTACGGAATATTGTAGGGACTCAGTTGGATTTGTGTCTTAAGGGTCAACCTATCGAAATGATGGGGGAAATCATTGAAGCCAAAGATCGCAGGAAAGCTTTGACCACGGCGCCGGCACAGGGCCTTTTTTTAACTCGTGTTTATTATCCTTCAGATCTTGACAATAGGTGCCGCCAAATTTAAAAAGTTCGTTCATTTCGTTGAACTGAACGGACCCTTATCCCGTCTGCTTAAAAGACATTTAGCTCATGTTTTTCAAGTTCAGTGATGCCAAATGATAACAAAAATGATTCGCTCTTTGATTCAGAACCCCCGTTATCTTTTGAATCAAGGTGCGCAACGGAGAAAGAAAATGATGAATACCTCAAACAGTTATATGGCAAAAGCTGAAGAAGCTGACCGCAACTGGTGGGTTGTCGATGCGTCGGGACAACGTCTCGGACGATTGGCGACACAAATTGCAACTCTTCTGCGCGGAAAGCACAAGCCAACCTTCACACCGCATATGGATAATGGCGATTTTGTCATTGTGATCAACACAGACAAAATCGAATTGACGGGAACCAAGTGGGACACCAAGCGATATTTCAGTCACTCTCGCTTCTTTGGCTCTATGAAAGAAAAAACAGCTGCTCAAATGAAACAACACGATTCGACTTTCGTGATTCATGAAGCAGTCCGCGGAATGTTGCCAACAAATAAGTTGTCATATTCTTTGATCAATAAATTGAAATCATACTCTGGCGCTGAACATCCGCATGCCGTTCAAAAAGCTCAGCCCTACAAATTGATGACGAAAAAAGGTGAATAACAATGGCTGCA
>JAYTZS010000215.1:0-4234 GCA_043741885.1 Bdellovibrio sp.
TTTACTTTCCATTGCCGAATGTTTTGCGGATTCTACTGTTGTGGCCCCTGCTCCCACACCGAGAAAAAGAAAACAGACTGCACACAATAATTTTGCTTTTCGTGAATTGAGTTTCAAAAAAACCTCCCTAAAAGAAAGAAAAGATAAGGTAAGACAAAATAAAATTTGATTTCGGTATCACATTATCTTTTATTTTTACAAAATGGGAGAAAAAACCCCCTGATGTTATCAGAGGGTTGCTAGAAAAAAAATTCAGATGCCTTAAGCTCGTGAGCTTTTTGCTCCGCGCTTACCGCCGCTTCCAGAAACATTGCTACGGCTGTTGCTGTCCAAACGTCTTTGAGGAGTCCCGGATTGCTTGACGCGGTCTCCGGGAGCTGTCCACGACTGCAAAGACTCTTGAACTTTGGCTTTCCCGCCCGTTGGCTCAGCAAACTCAGCTTTCAAATTCATTTTCCGGTGACCTGGAGCATGAGCTTTGTCAGTGTCTTGATCATCCAGTGTTGATTTTTTAGGATTGAGATTCTTCTTTGGAATTTTAACAGTGTCATCAAAATCGGCAGCCATCTTGCCAGCAATGGTCATCACTGGAGCAGGCTTTTTAGCCGATTTTTTAGTTCCCTTCATCGGCAGCATCGCCTTGAGCTTATTTAAAATGCCGCCTTTTTTAGAGCGACTTGTCTGAGCGTTTTTCTGTGCGCTTTTTTGTGCAGTTGCCATAAAATCTCCTTTTTCCAGAATCAGTTGATGATCGACTGTTAGAAAGCAGCAAGAGGTGTACCAACTGGCAGGAAGGCAGGTCCAGTTGACCCTGCACGGACTTCAAGCGAGAATGAGCCATGACGACTAGATTTTCAGCCCGTGAAAGCCCCACTTTAAAAAAGTACCGGGAACTTTTGGGAGTCACTTCCGGAGCCTCTGCCAGCGAGCTTAAAAAAGCTTACCACCAAATGGCTTTTCTCTACCATCCCGATCGGAACTCGGAGCCTTGGGCTGTGCTGCATTTTCAAAAAATCAAAGAGGCTTACGAGGTTCTTTCGGATCCCACTCATGCCGAAAATCTCAGGCGAGAGCACTTCAAAGAAAAACTTTTTGATGTTTGCTTGGATGGATTGAAAATCAGTTTCGGTGCTTTTTTTGGCTATCGTGTTTTTCTCTCCGACCATGAAGAAAGCTCCCGGTCCACTTCCGATAAGAGCATGGAAGTTTCTGTTCCCGGCGAAAAAATCTATATCGAAGAAGATCGTTCCATCTTAGATGACGCAGCCTTTGATTCGATTGAAGTCGTCTACGCCGGTCGATTTGCTTCGTCAGAAGAAGCTGACTTGCTCACCCAAGGACGAAAGTTGGACCATCAGAATTTGCCCTGGGTGCTTTTAAATAATCAGGGAATTCTCGAATTTCTCGATGAAAACTATGACAAATCGTTGAAGTGCTACAAGCAGCTCAATCAGCGAATTCAAAATAATATTATTTTCATGTACCGAGAAGCTCTTTGCCATTTGCTTTTGGCATTTCAAAACCCCGAGCGAACTTTCCTGGGAAAGTCTCGTCCGAAAAAATCAGAAATCCAAATCGCTGTTCAATTGTTAAAAAAATGCATCTTCATTGGCAACACAAGACCCGTTGGGCGGCAACACTGTTGGGTGATCCGAAAACTTTTAGCCGACACTTTGGAAAAATTAGGACACACTCGATCGGCGCGCAAGCTTTGGGAAGACATTTACAAACAGCAGCCAAAATCGATTGAAGCGGCTCTGAAGTCGGGGCATCCAGAAGTGGCTGAAACTTTGCTGAGAAAGAAACAAAATCGAATTGCACCAACTGCCGTGCACCGAGCCCTGCTCAAAGGGCGGATGAGCTCCTAAGGTTTGAAAGCGTTCGTAAAATTCTGCCAAACATTGGAATAATCTTTTTGTAGGAGCCCACCTCGCAAAGCAAATTCAGTGAGCAAGTAGGGACTTCGCGATTCAAACATGAAAGCCATTGTGTTTTCAATTTTATGCGGCTTCAGCTCAGCTTTGCTGGCTTTCTCGTAAGTCTCTTTGTCCGGGCCATGAGCCGAATAAACATTGTGAAGGCTGCCTCCGCCCGGAAGAAATCCTTCGGCTTTGGCATCGTAGGCGCCTTGGATCAATCCCATGTACTCGCTCATGCAATTGCGATGAAAATAAGGTGGACGAAACGTGTGCTCAGCCACCATCCAGCGCGGCGGAAAAATAGCAAAGTCCACATTGGCCACTCCAGGTGTCTCACTTGGTGAAGTCAGGACTGTGAAAATTGAAGGATCTGGATGGTCGAAGCTTACTGTGTTGATGGTGTTGAATTGATGCAGATCATATTTGTAAGGCACATAGTTCCCATGCCAGGCCACCACATTGAGTGGACTGTGATCCAGCTCTGCTTTCCACAATTCACCATTGAACTTGCCAATCAATTCACACCTGCCATCGACGTCTTCATAAGCCGCAGTTGGAGTCAAAAAATGTCTTGGATGAGCCAGGCCATTGGCGCCAATCACTCCTAGCTCTGGCAAGCGAAAAGGTGCTCCGAAGTTTTCACCGATGTAGCCTGAGCAGGCTGTGGTGTTCGCAGCGGAATCTGCTGTCGGATTCACCTGAAATTTGAAACCTTTGGGAATCAGTGCAATCTCTCCTGGTCGAACTTCTAAATTGCCGAGCTCCGTTCGTATCAGCAGCGAACCCAATTGTGGAATGATCAAAAAGTCCCCATCGGCATTCATCAAGTAGCGCTGATTCATTTTTTGCTTGAACTGATACAAATGAACTTGGAGCCCCGAGTGAGTTTGACTGCTGCCGGTGCCAAGCAAAGTGCGGATTCCTTCGACGAAATCACAATCTTCGCTTGGAGTCGGCATTGGATTCCAGCGCATTTGGTTGGGATTAGAAAAGCAAGGTTTGTGAAACGTTTTTGCCGTCATTGTTTCTAGAGCGATAAAACTTTTATGCTGAACGGATGGCTTGATCCGGTAGAGCCAGGTTGCCAAATTATTCGCTCTTGGGGCTGTGAAGGCTGAGCCACTGAGTTGTTCCGAATAAAGTCCTTTGGGTGCCAGTTGCGGCGAATTTTGCTCCAGTGGCAAAGCTCCAGCGACGGCTTCAGATGAAAAATGATTTCCAAAACCGGAAAGGTAACTGTGTGGCATGTGAACTCCCCTAAGGAAGGTTTACCTTTAGCCTGCAGTTTGTGTCAAAGCTTCGAGTTCAGAAAAATACCATTTCTGCAGACTTGGCTGATAAGTCAAAATCTGATCTTTGAAGCGAAAGGATTGATTTGCACAAGCAGCATTGGTTCCGGTGCGCTCAGCCCCTTGAGGTAATTCAAAACTGTAACGGTGCCACTGAAAGGCCTGCAAGATGTCCCCATTGCTAAGCTGAATCGGCTGCCATCCAGCCTCCCAGTGTGGATGTTTTTGCAGTTGGGCTCCTAAACACAACCCGACAATTTTCTTTTTCTGCTCAATTGCTGTTTTAATCCACTGCTTCTCTTTACTTGAGCAAAGGATATTTTTCTTCTTCATCTACATTCATCTTGCCACCGCAAATGATCAAAAGATCAAAGCTGTGCATTTCGGGTAGCTCAGGATCATTGACCATGGTGACTGAGGTGACTGTGGTCCAAGGAATTTTCTTTTGTTCTAACCAGGTCAGGGAGGTGCCTGCTGGAGTCGAATATTCATGCTGCAGAATCAATGCTTTCATGCACAGAAATTTAGCCGAGGTTGGTGACCAGAGCAATTCTTTCTTGAAAGGCGGCACCTCGGCCAAAGAGGTGACGCGTATCTATTGCTGTCCTTCGGGCGCATTTCGAAGTGTCTCAAAAATGTTTTAGAAAAGTGTCGAACTTTTATTATTCACTTTTTCGAACATTCCCGCTTCCACACGTGCCAGCCCAATAAAATTGTTATTTCTGAAAAGCGGCCTACAATCGAACCAAGTTCGGAGGAACAAATGAAATCATTCAACCAGATTCCAAAAGCTCTCAGTTTTATGTTCAGCGTGGCCATCTTGGTCGGGCAAACAGGATGGGCTCACGAACAGGACGCAAAAAGTGCCTGGAATAATCTAAGGATCGATTTCAGCACATTGAAAGTGCATGACGACGAGGGATGGCACAAAAAATCTTGCAATACTTTCAAGGGCCGCGGAGAAGAGATTGAAACTCTTTTACTGCCAATCAAAAAAATGGATCTCAAAAAAAGTCAGCCGGCTTG
>JAYTZS010000216.1:0-4234 GCA_043741885.1 Bdellovibrio sp.
CCGGAACAAATCACAATTTGGATTTAGGAGCCAATCAGTTCATTGAAGGATTTGAAGAAGGAATTCTCGGCATGAAAGTCGGTGGCAACAAAACTTTGAATCTAAAATTTCCAGATCCTTACCACTCCGCTGAATTGGCTGGAAAGCCAGTTGATTTCAAAGTGACTTTGACTTCTTTGAAAAAAAAGCAATTGCCTGAACTGACAGACGAGTTGGTGACTCAGTTAATGGGTCAAGCTGGTGGCGGTGCCGGTGTGGCTGCGGACGGAACGACACCGACACACACGTTAGAAACCTTAAAGAAAACGATTCGTGAAGACATGGAGCAATCCGAGAATAAGCGGATCGAAAGTGATTTCAAAAATCGTTTGATCAAGCGTTTGGTGGCTCAAAATCCAGTGGAAGTTCCAGCTTCGATGCTGGAAGAGCAGAAAAAAGCTTTGGCGGAGGACATGAAAAAGAAAATGACCGAGCAGGGAATGTCCGATGAAGAATTTAAATCTTACACTGAAAAGTGGGACAAGGATTTTGAAAACTCGGCTTCTGAAATGATTCAGTCGGGCTTTTTGATTGATGCATTGGCAAAGAAGCATGATTTGGGCTGGACTGAAGATGAGCTTGAGGCAAAATTTGAAGAATACGCCAAACAAACTGGAATTGAGATAGCTCGAATCAAAGAATTTTACTCGAAGCCAGAGCAAATGAACCGAGTGACCTACGCGATCACCGAGGATAAAGTCTTCGGCTTTTTATTAAAGTCTGCAAAGGTCTCTGAAGTTTCTAGGGATCAGATCAAAGAGTCTCTTTCGTAAATCAAACGAAGATCGAGATTTGAATTGCCTCTAGCTGGATTTTTTAGATTTTTCATGAGGCCACTCGTGAGCTGGCCTCGTGAAAGATTAGTTTTTAATATGCTGTTGGGGTCGGTGTTAATTCTTTGCTTCATCAGAAGATGCTTTGCCTAGGACTTCAGCAACTGCAGGTTGGCCGATACTTTTCATCAATTTCCAAGCTTTGATGTAATTGTAAGCTTGGTAAACTTGATAATCCGAAGCTAGCAGTTTGTCCTTCGGGCTGGTTTTTTCCTCTTTTTTACTGTTCGCATTTTTCCACCAAGCGTCCACTTTGGCTTTTTCACCAACCGGCTTCGATTTTTCTGCTTTTTCTCGCTCACTCAGTAGATGCCCTTGGATATCTTTCTCGCGAGTTCCGCGATTTTTGATCACTGCTTTGCCGAAAGCATCTGTATCTACATCTTCCACTGCAATATCAGGCACGATGCCTTCGGACTGGATTGATCGGCCACTTGGAGTGTAATAACGAGCTACTGTCAGTTTCAGACCGGAACCATCGCCTAATTTGACGACGGATTGAACGGAGCCCTTTCCGAAGGACTTTTCGCCCATGATCACGGCCCGGCGGTTGTCTTGCAAAGCTCCCGCAACGATTTCGCTGGCGCTCGCTGAATACTCGTTCATCAACACGATGATGGGAAAGCTTGTGTAATGAGCCTTTTTTGAAGCGTAAACAATTTCCTCTTTTCCTTTTTCGCGTCCGATGGTGCTAACGATTTTCCCGTCTGGAATGAACAGATCGCTGACTTTAATTGCTTGATCTAATAAGCCGCCTGGATTTCGTCGTAGGTCCAATATCAGACCCTTTGCTGTTCCGTGTTTCTTTTCGTGTTCGGTCAGGGTTTTCTCCAAGTCGCTGCCAGTATTTTCGATGAAGCTGGTCACTTTGATGTAGGCGTAACCTTCAGCGAAATCTGTGTACTTGACCGAGTGAATTTTGACATTTCCACGAGTGATGCTGATGTCTTTGGGCTGATCTTCTGTCTCTCGAACGATGGTTAGGATTGTTGTTGAGCCTAACTTTCCTCGCATCAACTGCGAAGCTTCGACAAGGCTGAGTCCTTTCGTCGTGTGGCCATCGACCGAGATGACTTTGTCACCTGGCTTGATCCCAGCTTCCCAGGCAGGAGTGTCCTCAATCGGCGAGATGATTGTGAGAATTCCGTTTTGCACGGCGATTTCAATTCCCAGTCCGCCGAATTCGCCGCTGGTTTCAGATTCGAAATCTTTGAAGATATCCGGAGCCATGAAGTTGGTGTGTGGATCGAGTTCCTTGAGCATCCCCTTGATTGCACCATAGATTAATTTTTTTGTATCGACTGGCTCAACATAGTACTGCTGAACCAAGTTAAGAACTTTGCTAAACAATTGAAGATCCGAATAGCGCTCTTCAGCCCAGGCTTGCGATGATTTCATATCAAATGCATTCAGTGCTAAGCCTCCAATGGTGAGCAGGCCTCCGACTAAAAATATTTGAGCCCCGACCAACTTAGCAGTCTTTTTTAAAGACTTTTTAAAAGACTCGTTCATAAAGTTCCTTTCATCCACAATTTCGGATCAGCAGGTTCAGAAAAATGTCTAATTTCAAAATAAAGTCCGTCGCCAAATTCGCTCTGAGAACTTCCCGATAAGGCGAGGGTTTGCAGTTGAGTGATTTCGTCACCCACATGCGCTTGCAAAGTTTTGTTATGAGAATACACGGAATAATAATGGTCCCCATGATCCAAAATCAAAGTCTGTCCAAAGCCAGGCACTTCACCTGCGTAAGCTACTTTACCACCGAAAATAGCTTTGACGGCAGTCCCGATTTTTGCAGAATAGAAATGTCCTTTGTGGCTGAGCACCACTTGATGAGTTTCATCTCGTAGCAGCCCAAAACCCTGGACTAAAGCCCCAGTCAAAGGTTTCGGCAACAGTCCTTTTTGTTCTGCAAAGGACGGTTGAAACAACAAATCCAACAATCCTGCATCTTCATCAGCTGCTAAAGACTGAGATTTTTTTCGAATGTTATTCAATTTTTTGAGAGCAAATGTTTGTGAGGCTTTGATATTTTTGAGGATTCTATTCTTGATGGCATTGTCGTTTGCTAAATTTTGCTCTTTGTTTTTTATTTTCAATTCTAATTTCGCCAAATGCTCTAGCCGATGAGTACGCTTTTGCTTTTGCGCCGCTAAATCTTTCATCGTGCTTGCATAATCTTTGATCAAGGCAATATCTCTGCTGGCAATGATCCCCAGAATTTTTAAATTTCGCTCCAACTCGGCGCTGCTGGAGCTCGAAAAGAGAACTCGCGCGACCCCGGGCCCGCCCAATTTGTAGATGGCTGCTAAGCGCTCACGGAGCAGAGCTTTTTGAATTTTATTGCGATTTTCTAGCTCGGTGATTTTTTGCACAAGGTCTCGAATGCTTTCCTCGACGATCATCTTTTGCTGTTCAAGATCAGCTTTTTCAGTCACCACCTTTTTCATTTTATGATTGAGTTCGAACAGAGCTCCTAAAATTCTTCTCTGCTTCACTTCATCATTTGCCAGGGTTTCCTTTGTGCTCTGAAACTCTTTCACCAAGCGTTCGGTTTTACCAATCGCTTGCGACAGGCCGGGCGCCATGAACGTTAAAAGGAGCGCAAGTAAAAAAGCAGTCTGCTGAATCAAGTGCGGTTCTTTCTGCTTGCTGCCCAGCCATCATTCAAAGTTCGCAAACACACCCAAGTCGCCGCCCAACCTAAGGAAAGAGCGCCAAAGACGAGAAGGAACAGCGTTTGCAATTTGAGGAACTGAACTTGATTTGCCAGTTGTAGAAAAGACAGCTGTGCTTTCATGGATTCTTGGGCGACTTCGTAAAGTCCGAACGTGACTGATAAGCCAAGCACACTGCTCAGGCCACAGAGACCCAAACCTTCAATTAAAAATGGCTTGCGGATGTAGCTCGAAGTAGCGCCGATCAGTTCGAGAACTTCAATTTCATCTCTTCTCTGGTGGACCGAGCTTCGGATGCAATTGGAAATCACAAAGACTGCACAGCCGATGATCACGATTGTGAAAATCAGGCCGGCCCAACTGATTGCGGCTGAGACTTGCGAATAACTTTTCACCCAGTCCTGACCGAAAGAGACATCTTCGACTCCCGGCTGAGTTTTTAATGAAGCTGCAATTTCTTGCATTCGTGGGAGTTGCTCAGCCGGTGAAACTTCAGAGGAGATTGAAAATTGGAAACTAGATGGAATCAGGCGCAAAAGATCTCCGTCGTTGAGCAGATCTGGTGCGTAGCTGGCCATTTGCTCTCGGAATTGGCTCAAAGCTTTTTCTTTGGGCACAAATTGAACTTTGTCGATCTTGTCGTTGTTTTTGAGAGTTGTTGCAATCTGCTCGGAAGTTTCAGGT